>DASZWQ010000033.1 GCA_035546535.1 Pirellulales bacterium
TGAAACCCTGCAACTTCCCCGCAACCACCGCCGGCGTCGACCTCCGTGTCATTGCAAGCCCTCCCTCGGTTGAGATGGCTTCAACAAATAACACACCCACCCATGGCGCAAAAAGCGTGCCGAACAGTATTGCCCTCTCCCTGCGAGGGAGAGGGATTTTTGTTCAGGCGTCTTCGACCCGGTTGAGGCGCTGCTACGTCGTTGAGGCGCTTCGAGGTCTACATCAGTGGACCGAGCTTTTTGTCGCGTCGCGCGCGTGCGCCGCGGCTTCGTCGTCCAGCACACCCTCTTCGCCCGGCTTGTGCTCATGGTGCGGGCCGGCGAGCCTGGCATGTGCGATCGACGCTCCGATCGAAATCGACAGGAGCGACATCACGACCAATAGCGACGCCCAGGCGGGTGGATGACCGATCCATTTCTGCGCCCAGGCGGGCGGCATGCCAAAGCGGTTCAACCACCACGCCGGTGGATCAGCCACCCATTGCACGAGCATCTTCAAACCGACGAAGAGCAGAATCGCCGACAGCCCGTACTTCAAGTAGCGGAACATGTCCATCACGCCAGCCAGCAGGAAGTACAGCGCCCGCAGGCCGAGGATGGCGAAGACGTTCGACGAAAAAACGATGAACGGGTCGTCGGTAAAGGCAAAGATGGCCGGCACGCTATCGAAGGCGAAGGCAAAGTCCGTGGCATCGATCACGATCAGCACGAGGAACAGCGGCGTGATGCACAGCTTGCCCGCCTCGCGCGCGAAAAACTTCTCGCCGTAGTTTTCCTTTGAGATCGGCAGGAAGCGGCGTGACAGCCGCAACGTCCAGCCCTTCTCGGGATCGGCTTCTTCGTCCGAGAAAGCCAATTTGAACGCGGTCCATACCAGGAACAAGCCCAGCGCATAGGTAATGAACTCGAACCGCTTGATCAGTTCACCGCCGACGAGGACGAACGTCAGCCGCATCACCACAGCGCCCAGGATGCCCCAGAACAGCACCCGGTACTGGTACTTCATGGGGACGCTAAAGTAACTGAAGATCACGGCAAAGACGAAGACGTTGTCCATCGACAACGACCATTCGACCAGGTAGCCGGTGAAGAACTCGGTGGCGGGCTGCAGGCCGGCGTAGAACAGGATGAAGGCGTTAAAGCCCAGTGCTACGGCCACCCACGTGGCGGTGGCCCGGGCGGCTTCGGCGAGCGTGGTTTCCTTGGCGCCGCGATGAAAGATGCCCAGGTCGAGCGCCAGGAGCAGCGAGACGAACGCGGAAAAGGCCAACCAATGCCAGAGAGCGACTTGCATCGAGGATCTGATTATCTCTCGCTGTAATGAGATGCCGCCGCAGGTTTTCAGCCGGAGCTGCCCTCAACCAGCGCTGTAGCGGCGTCGGCATCATCGCCAGCACTGCGCGGTCATCATAGACGTTACGACCGATAGCGACAACCGCAGCCCGCATGCCGTGCCACAGCCCTTTGAGCGCTCGTTAGCAAGCGAAGGCCTCTCACGCGGCGCGGTCGCAACGCGGCGCATGGTGCGCCCCCAACCACTGGCGGGGGAGCCGTGACCCGCCGCGGCCGACAGAGGCCCGGTTGTGCCGATTCTGACGAATTGGATTGCTTGCTGCGACGTAACCTCCGGCGCGTGCGCGGATTCTGTTGCTGCCCTGGGAGTCCGGGGATAGCATGAATCTTGGCGGCATTCATGTCCGGCAAAGCGCGAGCGCGGAGGATCGAGTGCGGCTCGTACGAAGCCCTTGGCTTTCGACGAGCGCCGGTTCACGAATCGCGCGACAGCTTCCATCGGTAAGGAGAAGAGACGTGCATTCCTGGTTCGGTCGCATGCGGCGCATTCGCCCTTTAGTGCCTCTCGCCACGGCTGTTGCGCTCGCGGCGTTCATGGCCGGTGTCGCTGGCGCCGCCGAGGGAGATCAGGCCGCCCCCACGCAGGGCGAAAGCTACCTGGTGTGGGTCGCCAAATCGTCGGGCGCGATCGGCGTCGTGATCCTGATCCTCAGCGTCTACTTCGTAGCCACGGTCGTGCGCATGTTCATGGAGCTGCGCGAAAAAGTGGCCGCCCCGCCCGAGCTGATCGCGCAGTGCGAGGATTTGATCCAGCAGCGCGATTTCCGCCAGCTCTACAAGGTTCTGCGCGAAAGCGATTCGTTCTTCGGCCGCACGCTGTCGACCGGCATTTCGGAATTGCCCAACGGGCTGGCCGAGGCGCGCGAAAGCATGGACCGCACCAGCGAAGCGGTCACGATGGAAATGGAGCGCATGATCAGCATGCTGGCCGTGCTCGGCACGCTGGGGCCGATGATTGGCCTGTTGGGCACTTTGAAGGGGATGATCTCCAGCTTCAGCGTGATCGCCATGTCGGGCACGCACCTCGATGCGTCGCAAGTCGCCGGCGGTATTTCCGAAGCCCTCCTGTTGACGTTCGAAGGCGTGGGCCTCTCGGTGCCGGCCATTTATTTCTACGCCCTGTTCCGCAACCGCATTTCGGCCATCTCGTCGAACACGACGCTCTTGTGCGACCAGATGCTCCGTCGGCTGTATCACATGGCGCAGTGGAAAGCCGCCCCGGCCACGACCGGCGCGGCGCCAGCCCCCAAGTAAACCCCAATGCCCGCGACGCGACTTCGCAGGCGCGCTCCTGGTTCGACATTTGAATTTCGTCATTCGTCATTTTCCGCAGCAGGGTTAACTCGTGTCCGGCAGCAATTCCGGCGATCGTGCCGAACCGAATCTGACGCCGATTCTGGACATGGTGTTCCAGCTGATCACCTTTTTCATGTTGGTGGTCAACTTCAAGGCGGCCAGCGTCGACCTGAACCTGGAACTGCCGGTGATCGGCTCGGCCATGCCGTCCGAGAGTGACGACAGCGACGTCATGGTGCTGAACATCGACAAGGAGGGACGCCTGCGCGTTTACGGCGAGGAAAAGAACGTGGACGCCTACGTCGCGCAAGAGGCGCAACTGGCGCTGCGCAAAGCGCGGCAGACCGATCCCGAACTGGAGCCGGGCGGCGAATTGCCGCGCACCGTCGTGATCCGCGCCGACAAGGCGACTCCGTTCGGTCTTTTGAATCACGTGATCCGCACGTGCCAGGGGCAGGGATTTCGCAAGTTCCAATATCGGGCCATGACCGGCGGAGAAACGTGACATGGGCCGGCGCAAGAAAAAGAAACATCTGCAGGGCGAGGTCGAGCTGAACCTGGCCGCCATGCTCGACATGGCGTTCCAGTTGCTGGCGTTCTTCATCCTCACCTTCAAGCCGGCGCCGACCGAAGGATTCATCGCGCTGCGCATGCCGCCGCCGCAGGCCACGACCAAGCCGGGCGCCGCGGCGGCCAGCGAGCCTAATCCAGCCAGCACGCCCATGGAGCGGCTCGAGACCCTGATGGTTACGATCAAGTCGAACGCGGAAGGGGGCATCGGCACGCTGCAGATCGAGGAGGGAGCGCCCAGCGCGAACCTTAACGAGTTTGAGCAGCAGTTGAACACCTTGTTGGGGGCGCCCGGCGCCAACTTCGAGCAAGTTATCCTGCAAGTCGGATCGGGCCTGCACTACGACAGCCTGGTGCGAATCCTCGATATCTGCTCGCGCGTCAAGTTGGCCTCGGGCGAGCAATTGACCAAACTCAGCATCACCGAACTGCCCGAGGGCACGTAGCCGGGCAACGTGGCAGAAGAGAATACGTCCACAGATTTCTCAGATTACGCAGAGAAGCAGAGAGTCGGACAAGTTCCAAGACGAAGCGTGAAGCTCAAGGGCCTTCGGTCTGCTTCTTCGCATCTGCGGAATCTGTGTCATCTGCTCAGTAAATCGTCCGGAAGCCAACGTCGAAACATAACCGCCAACGCATATTTTCATGCCTTCGGGTGCCGCTCGGGCGGCATGAACACTGCGGATGGGTTTCTCGCGTCTGCGGACGGACGCCATCGCGAACGTCGGAAGCAAACGATCATGCCGTCACGATATCAACGGCGCGCACGGCGATCGGCGTTAGCACCGTTTGCGCAGAATCTGCGCCTGTTGAGCATGATCGTGATGCTGGTCGTAATCGGCATGACCATCGCGCGCAACGGCCGCTTTGGCGCGCCGGCCAATGTCGGGCCGCCGCCGGCCGCAAATCCTGGTGACGCCGCGGCGCCGGAAGTTGCGGCGCATCCGCCGCAAGAAGCGCCGCCAAGGCCTTCGGACACCAAGGTCGTCACGAACAACAAGCCACCCGGCAACGAAGCGGAGGGCGACCAAGGGGCGGGCGAGGAAGCTGCTGACGGCAAATCATCCAATAGTCATTTAGCGGAGGGACCTCCAGCGGAGGGGCAATTAGCCGACAACGAGCAAGGCTCGCTCAATTCGCCGCCGCCACCGGTAGATGCCGCAACCGCCGAAGAGCACCACGACGATCGCGACCCGGCCGAGGTCAACGAGTTTCGCCGGCAAGCCGAGGCAATCGCCGACTGGGGCCTGGCGATCCAGGGCATCGAGAACCCTGCCTATTGGCGTTTGCTGCAATGGATCAATGGCCAGTCCTTGGCCGAACTGAAAGAGCGCGATCCGCCCGAGGCCGTGTTCCAACAATTGCGGCAGCGTCCCGGCAAGTATCGCGGCAAGCTGCTCGAATTGGAACTCTCGGTCCGCCGCGTCGTGACGTATGACGTGGAAAAGGAAAACCCGGCCGGTGTAAAGCGCTTGTACGAGCTGTGGGGTTGGCCCACCGCAGGCAAGGGCTGGTTTTACGTCGTTGTCACGCCGGAGCTGCCGCCCGGATTTCCCACCGATATCTCGGTAGCGCAAACGGTGCGGGTCTACGGCTATTTCTTCAAGCTGCAAGGCTATCAACCGGCCAATGCGCAGCCGAATGCCCCGCCGCTGGCCGCGCCGATGATCGTGGGGCGCGTGGAATGGATACGGCTCGTTACGCCTACCAACCCGGCGGAGACAGCACTGTCGTATGTGATCCTGGCCGTGGGCGGCCTGCTGGTCGTGGGGACGATTCTCTATTGGGTCATCGCCGCACGGCGCAAGAAAGCCGCGCACGCCTCACGGGCCGTTGAATCGCCGATGGTTGCCGCGCATGACGCCGAAGACGACGACGGACGCACGCCCTATGAGCGCGCGTACGAGGACGACGACCAGCACGACTCGGATCGGCCCCCGCCCGGCGCTTTTGATTGGGTGCGGGATTAGGCGGCGCCACCAGGACCGCGATTCCGATCCCCGAGCGGCGACCAGGAGTTAACTCCGCGCATCAACTGTGCGTCCCGAGCAGGTAGAGCAGCGGCAACAGGAAGATCCACACGACGTCGACGAAGTGCCAGTACAGGCCCGTCACGTCGATCGGCGAATTGTAATCGGCCGAAAAACGGCCGCGGGCGGCGAGCGCCGCCAGGACGAGCACGATCGCGATTCCGATCGTCAGGTGTACGGCATGGATCGCGGTCATGATGTAGTACATCATCAAGAACAGCTTTACTTGCGCGACTTGGGCCAGCGACAGCCCCTTGCCTTCGACCCACTCGTGCGGGTCGAACTTCCAGCCGGGCACGAGGTTCTCGCGGTAATCGCCGTAATATTCGATTGCCTTGAGGACCAGAAACAGGGTGCCGATCGCCGCGGTCGCGAGTAAATAGACCACGAGCTTCCGGCGCTCGCCTCGCCGGGCCGAATGCACCGCCATCACCATGGTGAAGCTGCTGACCAACAGCACGAGCGTATTGGTGCCGCCAATCTGCCAGTTGAGCTGCTCGCTGGCCTTCTCGAACGCTTCGGCGTATTGAAACCGGTAGATGTTGAACGCCAGGATCAACGCGCCGAAGAACATCACCTCGGTGGCGAGAAACAGCCACATGCCCAAGGTCGCGGTGGCCGTCTGATGCTCGAAGTCGCGGAACTGTTCTTCCAGCGGAGTGCGCACCAGCACCGTGTGCTTGAACATCTCGTGCGCGTCAGCGGTCAGGAAGCTGTCTTCACGGCTCATTCTGCGGTTTCCCCGCTGCGTAGTCGTAGGGCTCACGGACGACGACCGGTGTCTCGTCGAAATTGTCGCGCGGCGGCGGTGAAGGGGTCTGCCACTCCAGCCCCGTGGCGTGCCAGGGATTGGGCCCGGCGGGCCTTCCATTGCGCAAGGAAAGCGGAAAGTAAAACAGCGGCAGCAAATAGCCGATGCCCAGGATCGACGAGCCCGCGGTGGAAAGAACGTTCCACGCCTGAAACTCGGGCGGGTAGGTGTGGTAGCGCCGCGGCATTCCCTGATAGCCGAGCACGTACTGCGGCACGAACGTAAAGAAGAAACCGACGCAGATGATGAGCGCGCTCAAGCGCGACCACCACTCGGAATACATCCGGCCGGTCATCTTCGGCCACCAGAAATGCAGCCCGCCCATGTAGGCGGTTACCATGCCGCCCACCATGATGAAATGAAAATGCGAGACCACGAAATACGTGTCGTGTACGTGCATGTCGACGCCCAGCGTGGCCAGGAACAAGCCGGCCATGCCTCCGAACGTAAAGAGCACGACGAAGCCCAGGCCGAAGAGCATCGGCGCTTCGAAACTGATCGAACCCTTGTAGAGCGTCGCCGTCCAATTGAACACCTTGATGGCCGAGGGAACTGCCACCAGGAAGCTCAAGGCCGAAAAGATCAGCGCCGCGTACGACGAGATGCCTGCCACGAACATGTGATGCGCCCACACGAAGAAGCCGACCCAGGCAATGCCGAACGTGGCAACCACGACGAACGTGTATCCAAACAACCGCTTGCGGGCGAAGCACGGAATGACCTCGCTGACCACGCCCATCCCGGGCAGGATCATGATGTAAACGGCCGGATGTGAGTAAAACCAAAACAGGTGCTGAAACAACAGCGGGTCGCCCCCGAGTGCCGGATCGTAAATCCCCACGCCGAACAAGCGTTCCACGATCACCAGGATCAAAGCCATTGCCAAAACCGGAACGGCCAGCAGAAAGATGAAGCTCGTCGCGTACAGCGTCCAGACGAAAACCGGCAGCCGCATCCAGGTCATTCCCGGCGCGCGCAGCCAGTGCGTGGTGGCGATGAAGTTGATGCCGGTCATCATCGACGAGAAGCCGGAAATCACGACCGCGATCATCGTCGGCACGACGTTGTAGTGGCTGCCATGCGAACTGTACGGAGTATAGAAAGTCCAACCGGTATCGACGCCCCCCGCGATAATCGCCACCAAAGCCCAGATCGCGGCAAACATGTACGTGTACCAGCTCAACAAGTTCAAGCGCGGGAAGGCCAGGTCCTTGGCGCCGATCATGAGCGGCAGGCAGAAATTGCCCAGCACCGTGGGAACCACCGGCACCAAAAAGAAAAAGACCATGATCACGCCGTGCGCGGTGAAGCTCTTGTTGTACGTGTCTGCCGAGACGAGCGCGCCGGTGGGAGTCATCAGGTTCAAACGCACGATCACCATGAAGAACGCGCCGATGAAGAACATCGCGGTCACGGGAAACAGGTACAGGATCGCGATCCGCTTGTGATCCTTGGGCAACAGCCATGAGGCGAAGCCGCGCGACGCGTTCAGATAGTTGCGCGCGGGCCGCTCGGGCGGCAGAGGACTGGGGCGCGGGATCTCCAACAAGCGCGTCATGGGAAAGTCCTCTCGGCGGGGATGCGCTCTTTGTTGGCCGGCGGAGGATAAGTCTCGACGCGCCGCGGTGTCTCGCCCGTTTTCAACGACTGGATGAAGGCCACGAGCGCCAGCACCTGCTCTTCGCTGATCTGCCCGTCGAAGGGGGGCATGATGTCGCGGTAGCCGGCCACGACCTGGGCGCTTGCGTGCAAGATGGAATCGCGCAAGTAAGTGTGATCGGCGCGGACGAGTTTGCCGTTGTCGAGAGCGACCATCTTGTCGAAGAGATTTTCCAGTGTCGGCGCACGCGCTCCCGAGTCGGCACTGTGGCAACTCACACAGCGATACTGCAGGAACACTTGCCGCCCTTTGAGTGCCAGCGAACCTTCGGCTTCGCCGGTGAGCCACGCCTGATACTCCGCCTCGCCCATCGCGATGACCCGCCCGACCATGCCCGAGTGGTCGGTTCCGCAATACTGCGAGCAGAACAAGTGATAGGTGCCCGGCGTGGTGGCCTGGAACCAGACGGACGTGTACCGCTCGGGGATCACATCCATATGGATGCGAAAGGCGGGGACGAAGAAGCTGTGAATCACGTCTTCGGAGACCAACAGCAGCTTGACCGGCTTGCCGACGGGCACGTGCAGCGTATTGATCTCGCGCTGCCCTTCGGGGTGTTGAAACTTCCACATCCACTGCTTGGCTACCACATAGACCGGCGTCGCCTCTGGTGGGGCCATGTACGCATTCAAGTACACTTCGCCTCCCCACACGAACAGAATGGCAAACACGCCCAGCGGCGCAATGGTCCACGACCACTCCAGCAGGCGGGACTGCTTGACGTCGGGCGGGTTAGCCTCGTCGGTGCTGCGGCGCCGATAGCGAGCGCAGAAGTAAATCAAGAGCACCGCCACGAGCACACCGACACTGCCGCACACGGCCATGAGAAAGAAAAACAGCAGGTCGACTTGCCGGGCCGTCGTCGAGGCGGCGCTCGTCCACAGTGAGATTTCCGCGAACATCAATTGTCTCGCTTTTGCGCAGCGATTGTTCCTAGCGTGCCGCCGTTACATTTGCTTCCGGAAGGTCGGTGACCGGCGGCGTTCGGCGGACGACGCGCGCGTGAGATCGCTGCAGGAAAACGACGAATGCTCCGATCGCGATCATGGTCACCACTCCCAGGCCGCGCACCATGTTCATGATGCTGGCCGAGTAACGGCCCAGTGCCGCGTCGTAGTGAAAGCAATACAGCAATATCTGATCGACGGGCGAGCCGATCTGGAGATTCGCAGCCTCGACCAGCCCCAGCCGCAGGTCCCGGCCCGAGTAGTTCACGTCGTAGAAGTAGCGCGACGCGCGGCCTTCTGGTGTCAGGATCACGATGCCAGCAGCGTGGAGGAACTGGTTTTGTGCCGGATCGAACCGGTAGCGAAACCCGACGGCATCGGCCACGCGATGAATCTGCTCCTCGGTTCCGGTAAGGAAATGCCAGCCGGCGGCGGCGCCCGGCCGCGCGTAGCGCAAGATGTAGCTCTCCTTTTTGCTCGCCGCCAGGCGCCAATCCTCGCGCGGATCGAAGCTGATCGTGACCACCTGAAAATCGCGGCCCGCGTCGAGCTTCATTTCCAACATCCCCTGCACCAGGCCATTGAGCACGAGCGTGCACAAACGAGGGCATTGGTAGTAGGCCAGCACGAGGATGACGGGCTTGCCGTGGAAGTAATCGGTCAACTGCACGGACCGGCCGGCTTCGTCCGTGAACTCCGCATCCAATGGCACCTGCTGGTTCAGACGCTGATCGAAGCCAACGCCCTGCAGCGCGGCCGGCACCGCCTGCGCGCTACGAAACAGGCTGGCAATGATGGCAGCCGCCAGCGCCGCGCACGCTATTTGTCGCCGCGCATCCATCGGGGAGGCTCCGCGTACCGTGTTCCTGAGTTCGATTCCCCACCGCCGACCAGGCCGAAGGCTTTCTCGGGCGGGCTCGCGTCCTCTTCTTCGGGCAACGATTTCACGACCAGTTTCATCGCCGCCTCGATGGGTATTCGAACGTAGTCGTTCTCGTTAGTGGTGCCATAAGAATGAAGCGCGCGCTCCCTGGCCAACTGCGCGCCGAATACGTTCGGATGAACTTCGGTTTCGTAATCCAGCAGATCAAGGCGCGGCGGACGCGGCTTGGCCTCGGCCGGAAAGCTGTAATTCGAGCCGGCAGCCACCTCGTTCGTTGCCTGGTCACGAGTCGCCAAAAACCATCTTCCGATGACCATCACGGCCGCGAACACGACCGCGATCCCGCACAACACCAAGATCACGCCGAACGGCGAGACTTGCGATTCGTCGAAGCGCACGTCGTCATGCCGCCTGACGCCGTCGGGCGGAGCGCCGCTGTCGCTGTCGTTCGATTGGCGAGCCGAATCGTCAGCCATGGGCCAGCGCCTCGTCGCGGGCAACTTCCTCGAGATCAATCTCCCGAAGCAGGAAGGCCTGTTCGTAGTTCATGTCGTACACTGGCAGTAACGGACGTCGTGCAAGAAGCCACGTGAAGGATGCAAACCATATACCGCCGAGCGCCAGCGGCGTCAGTAGGTCGACCCAGTGATTGGCCCAGCCCGGCATGTTCAAAAGCGGTCCCACCTGGGCGTACGTGGCAACCAACTGGCCTGTGAAGACCAGGGCGGCGACGGCCGACAAAGCGCGCGGGCTTTGCTTCACCACGCGCAGCAGCAGCAAGAAAAAGGGAAGCACGAACTGAAACAGTAGAAGGATCGCGCCGGCCACGCCCCAACCGTCGCGCCAGCGCACCAAATACCAGACGTTGTCGTGCGGCAGATCGGCCATCCACACGAGCATGAATTGAAACCACGCCAGGTAGGCCCACAGCGTTAACATGGTCAACAGCAAGCTGCCTAGATCGGTCACGGCTTTGCTGGAAACGATGTGCTCGAATTCCGGCGTCACCACCAACCAGGCGCCGATCACGACGCACAGCGAATACGCCGAAAGCACCTGATTGGCGAACATCACGGGCCCCAAGGCCGTCGAAGTGAACCCGCGCGCAAGCGACATGATCCAATCGATCGAGGCAAAGTGAACCGTGACTCCGAGCGCCAACAGCCCGAAGCCACTCACCTTGTACGCGCGCCAGAAGCGGCGGACGTTGGGCGACGAATCCTGCCCGCGCGACCAACGTGTCAAGAGAGCCGTCAAGACCAGCCACACGACGAAGTACCCGGCGGCACGGCCGAAGAAGAACGACGGTTCCAAGTAGTGCCGCCAGAAGTCTGACGTGCTGGGCGACGGTTCGGCCTCGATGCTGGCCCAGGGATAGATTTGCCTCAGGCCAATAACGAGCGGAATCGCAAGCGCCGCAACGAGCGGCAGCGTTCGCATCTGGGCCTCGGCGATCCGGCGAATGTAAAGCCCCCACACGCCGCCGGTTAGATTGTGAATCATCACCAGGGCCATTCCTCCCAACGACAATCCCAGCACGACCAGCCAGGCATACAAATACGCGCGCAGAAACGACGGCCAATTCCACACGGCGCCGATAGCGCAGCCGACCGCCGCGGCCGCGGCAATCAGCAGTGCGTATCGCGAGAGCCTTCGCATCGTTTGCACCACGGCATTCATGGCGTGTCACCTCTCGCGGTGGCCGCGCCGTCGGATGATGAGTGGTTCTGCGCCAAGCTCGTCGACAAGGCCTTTTCCATTTCCGGCGTCAACGCGCTGCGCGGAAAGTGCTGGCTCAATTGCAGCGCGCGCACATACGCCACGATGGCCCACCGATCGGCTGGCGGAATCTGGTCGGCATACGAAGGCATGGAACCGTAGCCCTCGGTAATGATGGCGAAGATCCGACCCGCCGGCGCGTTACGAAGTCGATCGATGTGGTACGAAGGGGGCGGCGTGTAGCCACGCTCGACGATCCGCCCGCGCCCCGTGCCCAGCGGATCGTGACAGACGACGCAATAGATCATGTACCGGTTGTAGCCGTGCTCGATCATCGACTCGCTGACTTCGACCGGGAAACGATCGACGAATGCGCTGTTCTCCGCAAAATCGCTCGCCGCGGCGCCGCTTTGTGGTAACGGCTGCCGATCCTGGTTCTCCTCTGGCGGTGGCTCGGCAGGCGCGGCGGCCTCGACCGGTGGTTGATCTACACGACCGGTGAAGAACGCCCGATCGATGCGCAAGTGGCCGCGGGCCACGGTATAGCGGAGCGGAGGACGGGCCGAGCGGCCGTCGTCAAAAAAATCACTCTTCTCAAGCGTCTTGTAACTGGGCTGCGCGGCCATCTTTTGCTGGCATCCGGAAATCGGGATCACGGCCGCACACAGAATCCCGGTGGACAGGATCAAGCGATACCAGGAAGTAGAAATCTCGCGCGCCACCATGATCCGTTCACCCCGCGTCGTGTTGCGAAGACACCGTGACGCCGCCTTCGCCTGACTCTTGTTCATCGCCCGACTCGGGCTCTTCCAGCGCTTCGGGAGCGATGGGAACCAGCATGACGTCGCCGTACGGGTCGAGGCTTCTAAGAAACTCGGCCGTTTTATCCAGATCGAACAGCGGATCCTCGGCTTCGATGCACAAGAAGAAGCGATCCTGGCTGGCCCGCACGAATTCCGGAACGTTGAATACCGGGTGGTTCGGATGCGGCAGCGCGTTGAGCACGATCATGGTCATGAACGCCGCCAGCGAAGCAACCAGCACCATCAACTCGAACGCAACCGGCATGAAGGCGGGCCAACTGTTGTAGGGCTTGCCGCCGGAGTTAAAGCGATAGTTGATCGCCATCGCGTAGTACTGCATGCCGAAGCCCGTTGCCGCGCCGACCAGTCCGGCGATCAGCACGACCGACGGAATGCGCGAACGCTTCATGCCGAGCTCCGTCGCCAGGCCTTCGACCGTATAGGGCGTGTAGGCGTCCATCAGCCGGTAGCCGGCCCGGCGCGCTTTGCGCGTCGCGGCCAGCACCGCATCGGGCGTCAGGAATTGGACCATCAGGCCGTGGTATTTGAGATACATCAGGCGCGCCCCACTTCCGACCCATGCGCGCCGGGCAATAGCGCCTGGGTTTCGGAGATCGACATCAAAGGCAGATACCGAACGAACAGCAGGAACGGCACCATGAAGAAACCGATCGAGCCGGCGAATGTGAGGATGTCCCACAAGGTCGGCTTGAAGAATCCCCACGACGACGGCAGAAAATCTTCGCTCAGGCTGCTGGTGACGATCATGTACCGCTCGAGCCACATGCCGACCAGCACCAGCAACGAAACGCCAAACAGCACTGCCTGGTTGCGGCGCAGGGCTCGGATCCATAGCAGCTGCGGAACAATCGTGTTGCACGAGAAGAGAATCCACACGAACCAGCCGTACTTGGCGAAATCGGTCAGCCGGTACCAATAGACGTGCGTGTCGTAAACATCTCCGCCGTAGTACGTCACGGTTTGTTCGGAAAGGTATCCGTACGACGTGACCAGGCTTGTCACCAGCAGCAGCTTTCCCATCACGTCCAAATGATCGCGCGTGATGAACTCCTGCACGCCGTAGGCAACGCGAATCGGAATGCACAGCACGAGAACCATCGCGAAGCCTGAGAGAATGGCGCCCGCGACGAAATAGGGAGGAAAGACCGTTTCGTGCCAGCCCGGCACCAGCGACGACGCAAAGTCGGAGCTCACGACCGAATGCACCGAGACCACCAGCGGCGTGGCCAGGCCGGCCAGCAGCAGATACGTCGTCTCGTAACGGTGCCAATGCCGGGCCGAGTTGCGCCACCCCATCGCCAGCACGCCATAGAACGATCGCCAGGCGGTCGACGACGAACGGTCGCGCAGCTTCGCCAGGTCGGGGATCATTCCCATGTACCAGAACAACAGCGACACCAATAAATAGGTCGAGACCGCAAACACGTCCCACACCAGCGCGCTGCGAAACTGGGGCCACAGTCCCATCGTGTCGGGATAGGGCAAGAGCCAATACAAAAACCAGGGGCGGCCCAAGTGCAAAAGCGGAAAAAGACCGGCGGTCATCACGGCGAAGACCGTCATCGCTTCGGCCAGCCGATTGATCGACGTGCGCCACTTCTGGTGCATCAGCAGAAGAAACGCCGAGATCAGCGTGCCCGCATGGCCGATACCGATCCACCACACGAACGACGTAATGGCAAAGCCCCAGGCCACCGGAACGTTGATGCCCCAAATGCCGACGCCGCGGACCAATAAATACGTCACGACACCCGCAAACAATGTCGACAGACCTCCGCCGACGAGAAACAGCGCCCACCACCAGGGGCGCGGTCGCGGCGCGGTGACGAGCGAGGTGATTTTGTCGCTGACGCTCGCCACGGAATGCTCGGTGGGCACGTACTGCGGCTTTAACCCGTAGCGCTCCAGCTCTTCCTGCGAGATCGTCACGGGCGCGGCGTCGACTCCCATCACGCACCCTCCAGCTCGGGATTGGGATTTCGCAGCGCCGCCATGTACGTCGTGCGCGGGAAAGTATTGAGTTCCGCAAGCAGAGAGTAGTCCAGCGGCGAATCCTTGCACTGCGCCACGGCGCTCGATGCGTCGTTGATATCGCCGAACGTGATGGCCCGCGCCGGGCAAGCCGCTTGACAAGCGGTGACGACATCGCCGTCGCGGAGCGGTCGGCCGGCGGCCTCCGCATGAATTTCCGCCTGGCGGATACGCTGCACGCAGTACGTGCATTTCTCCATCACGCCCCGGCTGCGCACGGTGACGTCGGGGTTGTACTGCATCCGCAGCGGCACCGTTTCGAAGTCGGCGAATGCCAGGAAATTGAAGCGCCGCACCTTGTACGGGCAGTTGTTCGAGCAAAACCGCGTCCCCACGCAGCGGTTGTAAACCATCTCGTTCAAGCCCTCGGCGCTGTGCACCGTGGCCGCGACCGGGCAAACGTATTCGCACGGCGCATGCTCACAATGCATGCAGGGAACCGGCTGGAAATGAAATTCCTCGGGCGATTCCGGCGCTCCCTTGATGTAGCGATCGACGCGTATCCAATGCATCTCGCGGCCGAAACTCACTTGCTCCTTGCCGACGACCGGGATGTTGTTCTCCGCCTGGCAGGCAACGACGCAGGCATTGCAACCGATGCATGCCGTGGTATCGATCGACATGCCCCATTTGTGCTTGGGCGGGCTGTAATCGTACGGTTCGTACAAGCTCCCGCGCGGTGGCCGGCCGACCTTGCCGATCGATCCGCGTGGCTCCTCTTCCTGTTCGGCGATCTCGTGCGGGTGCTGCTGATAGTCTTCTAGTGTTCCCGCGCGAATCGGCGCGCGCTCGGCCATCGTCTGATGGGCCTGCGTGCAGGCGAGCGGATAGGTTCTGTCCAGCTTTTCGACCACAAGTCCCGAAGCGAACCACGGCGCCTCGCTGGTCCGCAATCGATAGGCGTTGAAGCCCTCGGTCGAATGCCACTGTCCGCCGGCACGCGCGGCGTGCTGTTGACCATAGCCCAGGTAGACCGTGATCGAACCGTCGGCGTGTCCCGGCATGATCCACGCGGGAGCCTCCACTTGCCGATCGCCCAATTGCAGGCGCAACATGCTGACGCTGTAGCCGCCATGTTCTCCGCCGTGCTCGAAGTGAGGATATGCGACGCCGAGCTCGGCGGCCGTGCGCGGACTGACAAGCGCTGCATTGTCCCACGTCAATTTCGTGATGGGCTTGGGCAGTTCCTGCAGCCAACCGTTGTTGGCGTAGCGGCCATCGTGAATGGTGGGATCGGCCTGGAAAGCAATCTCTAGCGCGCCCGCCGCCGCCGGGGAAGTCGCGTTGCGAAGTGCTGCTGCCCGTTGTTGCCAGTCGGAAGCGAGTCGCACTTCCAGTGGTGACGAGGCGGAATCGGCGAACAAACCATCATGAAGTACGGTTTGCCACTGGTCGTCGAAGGTCGCGGGACGCTCGTCGGACGTTGCTTCTTGGCGCGCGCTGCTTTGCGCGTGCCAACACGCGTACACGAGCTCGCGGCCTTCCGCGCCGCGGTTTCCTGATAAGGCGGCGATGACTTCGTGCGCCGATCGCCCTTGGTAAAGCGGTGCGATGAGTGGTTGAACGATGGACGTCGTGCCGTCGAATGCGCGTGCATCACTCCATGCCTCCAGATAATGGGTTTCCGGCAAGTGCCAGGTGCACCGCCGGGAGGTTTCGTTTTCGTAATGGCTAAGGTGAAAGCTCGTGCCCACCCGGTCGAGCGCCGCCGCGAAATCGACGTCGGCCGGCGCGTTGTAGGCTGGGTCGCCGCCAAGGATCAACAAGACGTCGACGCGGCGGCTTTGCATGTCATCAACCAGTTCGCGCAATTCTCGCTGTTCGTCAGTTGGCCGACACGCCACCGGCTTGATGTACCGCAACGTGCGACCGACGTTTCCCAATTGCTGGTTCATCGCGTGGGCGAGCAAGTGAACGAAGGCCGGCTGCCGGTGACCGGCCAGCACGAGGCATTCTCCCGCGTGCGCTTGCAGGTCGCGCGCGACGGCAGACGCCCACCCGGCATGTTCGTCGGCGATTTTCGCATCAACCTCCAGGCCCAACGTCGAAGCGACCGCCGCCGCGACCTGCTCCAGGTCTCGCATCCGCACGGCGAGGCGATGGTCGGCCTTCGCGCCGGTACAAGTCACTTCGGTTTCGACAACGTACAACCGGTTCATTGTCGCGTTGGGCGCCGTCTCGGCACTGGATCGAACCCGGCGAGCCGACATGAAGTCGTTGGCATACCGCACGTGGCCGGGACCACTCGTTAAGAAGTCATGATCCAGCGACAGCACGACGCGGGCCGCTTGAAAGTCGCAGACGATGTCGACCGGTTGACCGAAGGCAATTTGCGCGGCTTGTCTTTCACCAGAGCGATCGACCGGCTCGTATTGATGCCATCGGGCTGAAGGAAAGGCCTCTAGTAGCTGATCGATTTGCGAACCCAAAGTGGGCGAGTTCACCCGCCCGGTCAGGACTCGCAATCCAGACCCACGTTTCGCGGTTTGATCGCGCATCGCGGCCTGCATGGCCGTGTCCGCATCGTCCCAGCCGCGAATCCGATCGCCGTGCATCACGGCTTGTAAGCGCAGTGGGTCGTAGAGCGAAAGAATGGACGCCTGGCAAAAGGCGTCCGTCGCGCCGAGACTCGCGGGGTGATCGGGGTTGCCTTCGATTTTCGTCGGCCGGCCCTCGTGCGTCTCCACCAACAGGCCCACGGCATCGCCATCGTGAACCATCGTCGTCGCGTAAAACAGCGGCACGCCAGGCAGCAGTTCCTCGGGCGGATGCGCGTAAGGCACGATCGTCCCTTGCGGAGCCGGCCTTACGGAGCAACCTCCAAGGCCCGCTAGCGCCAGCGAAGCACCCAGCAAACCGAGGAACTTGCGGCGGCTCAATCCGGCGGGCCAGATATCCGCGAGCGCCGCAAACTCCTGGCGCACGAACTCGTCGAAGGCTTCGCTATCGGCCAGCTCCTCCAGGCATTGCCAATACGAGCGCCCGCTCGTGTCACGCAGCTTTCGCTGGATCTTGGCGAACATCGGGCTGAGCTGCTTGCGAGGATTCATCGATGGCACACGGTGCAACTTGTCAGCGCTTCCGGCGTGTCGATCTGGTATTCGGCAACGAGGCTCCGGCCGAGTTCCAACTGCTCACGCGGCTTCTCGTACTGCATGTCAAACACCTTGTCGCGCGGGCGCACTTCGCGCGCCGGATCCCGGTGGCAATCCAGGCACCACTTCATCAGCAACGTCGGCACCTGGTAGGTAAACGGCATGCGGTCGATTTCGCCGTGACACGTCGAGCAGCCAATCCCCTTGTGGATGTGGATGCTGTGATCGAAGTAAACGAAGCCGGGCAGGTTGTAGACCCGCTTCCACTCGATCGAGCGATTGTTGGCGTAGCTGGCGCGAACGGGCGCCAGCATTTGGCTGCCGACCCACATTTGCGAATGGCAATTCATACAGGTCTTCGTGGCCGGCATGCCCGCGAACGACGCGGATTCGACGCTCGCGTGGCAGTAGCGACAATCAATTCCCAAGATCCCCACGTGATGTTCGTGACTGAACGGAATCGGCTGGACGGGCGCGACGCCCGCGGCCGTTCCGTACGACGAGCTGACGATCACGATGCCAACCCAGGTCGCCAGCGCCAGCAGCATCACGCCGCCGAGGATGCTCCCTTTCGAGCCGACGTTCGTCCACCGATGGAAGGCTTGAGCCATCGCCGCTTGCTTTCAAACGTTTCCAAGGCGCGATGCCAGGGCGGCCTCACGCCTGCGATTTACAGGGATGCCGGTGGCGGCACGTAGGGGCGTTCCGCCGCGGGCGACATCGAGGGGAAAATGGTTTTTGGCCCGAAGTATCCGGCCGGCGCGTGCGCAATCGCCGCGACGAGGACTAAAGCCGTCATCGAGATGGCCAGGCCGGCAACGCCCAAGCGCAAACCCGCGGTGCGGCCGAAAAGCGCCGCAACGATTCCCGCCAGCCCCAGCACGGCTGCGGACGCGCTTAAGGGAATCGAGATCACCGGTAGCAGGAACAGGCAGGCGGCGATCGCCCCCAGCACCATCGAACTGATGCCAAGCGCGACAGGTGGCAGGCCGGCCCTTTCCAACACTGCCCGAGCGGTTGCCGCGTGTTGCTCTCGATCGTGCATGGGAAGTCGCGGTGCAACGCCGCCCATCAGTTCTCATTAGTGGCCGGGAACATACGGTACCCAGGGCCTGGATACGTAATCCGCAAAGGTCAGCGCGCCGAGCACCATGACCAGCCAAAACAGCGCGACACACACGACGGACCAGACCGCCGCTCGACTTTGCAGCAGGTGCATGAAGAACAATCCGACGAGCGAGGCTTTCACCACGGCGATCAGCAACCCCAGCGCCAGGTGCCAATCATGTGCCAGTGGGATAAAGGAAATTCCGACCGTCACGCACGTCAGCACGACGAGCACGGCAAGCACGACCAGGTATGCCGCCGGAGAGATAGCTCGGCTGGACATGGAGTCCCTTTCGCTCGTGGCGGCCGCGAAGCCCAACGGAAAAGAACGAACGGTTCGCGGTGCAATGCGGGCCATGTCTGTGCAAAGTAAATGCCGCCCGCGAACGTGAGCGCCCCGCGAACGCAACGGTCATTTGGCGGACGGTCGACGCCGGCCGCCGAGATTTGGTGGCGGGAGAGCGCCCATAGTGCGCGGCAAACGGCCACGCGCATTGAAGACATCGCTTTAGTCCGGGATCCATTCATTTGCGGTAGCCGGCACGAAAAGGCACCCCCCGAATGCTGCCGCGAGACGCTTCCGGGGGAACGCATCTGAAAAAGCGACATGTTGACGCAGGAATCGTCGAGCCTCGAACGTGGTCCGCGCGCGAGCGGTTCTTAACGACCAAAACCGAGGCAACTGCGGATCCCCTGCGCCGCCGAAACGGGGTTCTGTGGTTCTGTGCCGTTTTTCAGCACGTGGCCGAAGACGGTTTCCGCCGTACGCTTGTTAAGAAGCCCGCCGCCGAGCGGTGTGTAAACAACGGCAGGCGGCGCCTGATTAGTAGTGCATGCAAATGAATTGACAGGAAAGGGTTAGGCGACTGCCGAACGATGATCCTCTGGGGTTGCTTAAATGTTGTGCGTCCCTGCGCCAGGGGATAGGATCATGAGTGGAATTCGGGACGATTCACGGGTGATTGAGGCATTGCCGGCGGCGGCCACGCACGGCGCTCTCGGCGCGACACTTCTACCGGGGCTTCAATGATCGACCACGAACGAACCATCGCAAGTACGCGCGCCAAGATCGGCGCCGTCTTGGGTGTTCGCGCTTTTGTCACGGCCCTCTCGGTCTGGTTGCTCACTTGGGGAACGATTGCGTTGGTGCTGCGCGCGGCGCTCGCGACTCCGCGCGAACCGCTCGCCTGGGGCGCCCTCGGGATTCTTGGCGCGGCGGCTTTCGGCGGCGTCGTTGCTCACCGCAAGCAGCCGACCATCGCGGCCGTGCGGGCCCTGCTGGATGGTCACTGGCGCTGCGGTGGATTGCTGATGGCCGCCGGTGATACGGACACGAGCGGGTGGTCGCTTCACAACTCCGCCGTCTCGGCCGCACCGCGCGTCGCCTGGAACGGAAGGCGGCAATGCGGCATTCTGTCGTGCTGTGCTCTGTTTGCACTCTTTGCATTCGTCGTGCCGGCGCGCTTCCTGGAGCAGCCGAATTCGCAGCGCCTGGTGGTGGCCGATGAGGTCGAGAAGCTGGCCGCCAAGATCGAGGTCTTGAAGGAAGAGAATATCCTGCCTCCGCAAAAAGCCGAAGCGCTCGAGCAGGCGCTCGACGAACTCGAGCGCGACGCAGCCGGAAACGATCCGAGCAAGACCTGGGAGGCGCTCGACCACCTGGAGCAAGCACTCGCAAAAGCGGCCGCTGAAGCCGCCGAGGACAAGGCGCGCGCGGCCGAGAAAGCCGCGCAGGCCGAAGAGCTGGCCTCGGCACTCGACGATGCTCACAGTCAGATGGCAGCCGCCGAGCTTGCTAAGGCTATGAAGCTGCTGGCCGAGGATGTGCAGCTCGCGACCAAGGAAAGCGAATCGCTGGACGGGGCGCTTGCCGAAGCTATGAAGCAGCTTGCCGAAGGGGGTGAGCTCGCCCCGGCGCAGCTTGCGGAATTGGCGCAAGCGCTTGGTAACTGCAAGGGGGGCAACCTGGCCACGCTCGGCCGGCTATGCGAGGCACGCTTGATCGACCCTTCGATGCTCGCGCAACTGCGCGGCCAGTGCGAGATCGATCCCGACGCGCTGGCGGCGCTTCTGGCCGCGTGCGATGGCGAGGGCTTTTGCTTGTCGGACGCGCTGGCCCAGTGCAACAAGCCCGGCCGCGGCGGCATCAATCGTGGGCGCGGCGATGCGGCCATGACCTGGACCGACGGCGCGAGCGCGGAAAACACGCAGTTCAAGGAAAAGGTGCTGCCGCCAGGGGCCGTGGCCTCGGTCAAGGACAGCACCTTGCAGGGAGTCAGCATCGGCGATCCGACGGCGGATACTCCGGCCGAGACGACCGCCGGCGGCGCACTAGACACATCCAACGCGGGGCGTGGATCGGCGCGGACGCAGGTCATCCTGCCCGAGCATCGCAAGGCGGTCCAACGCTACTTCGCCCGCGAAACGCAGGGACGGAACAAGGCTTCCGAGGCACCATGACATCTGATCTCGCGTCAGCGTCAGGCGCTAGCGCTCAGTCTGCGCTTGTCTCGCCGCAAACGATCGCCGAGAGCACGGCGCTCACGCGCCGCGTGCTCGTTCAGTTGGACCAGATGTTGCTCGGTCGCGAGCAACTGCACCGCCTGGTCCTGGTTGGCATTCTCAGCCGTGGGCATATCCTGCTCGAAGGCCTGCCCGGCGTCGGTAAGACCGCGCTAATCAAGGGGTTGGGCCAGATTCTGGACCTGAAGTTCAATCGCGTCCAGTTCACGCCCGACCTCATGCCCAGCGACATTCTCGGCACCCACATGCTGCGCGACGTGCCGGGGGGCGGGCGGGAGATGTCGTTTCAGCCGGGCCCGATCTTTACCAACATCCTGCTGGCCGACGAGATCAATCGTGCCTCGCCCAAGACGCAATCCGCCTTGCTCGAAGCGATGCAAGAGGGCTCGGTCACGCTGATGGGACAGACGCGCCCGCTGCCGCGGCCGTTTTTCGTGCTGGCCAGCCAGAACCCGATCGAGCTGGAAGGAACGTATCCGCTGCCCGAGGCGCAGCTGGACCGGTTCCTTTTCAAGCTGGCGGTCGGCGACGTCAATGTGGACGTGCTGACCGAGATCATCGCCACGCGTCGCCGCGGCGAAGCGCCGCCGGCCGAGGCCCCCTCGACCTCGGCCGACCTCGAACGGCTGATGGCGATCATGGACAAGATTTATCTGCCACGGCCCGTCTGCCGGTATATCTCGCGGCTGGTTGTCGCCACGCATCCCGGCGCGGCCGAAGCGATCGACGATGTGAATTCGTACGTCACTTACGGCGCGTCGCCGCGCGCCGCCATTGCCATGGCCGAGGCCGCTCGGGCACACGCCTTGATCGACGGCCGGCCGACCGCCGGCTTCGAGGACGTGAAGGCCATCGCGGCGCCGGTGATGAACCACCGGCTGATCCTCAATTACAAGGCGCGGTTCGAACAGGTGACGCCGGCGGTCATCATTCAGCGCCTGTTGAATCGCATCGACGAATCGGGCATGTCGCTTCCCGCGGATGTCCGCATTCAAGGAGACGGCCGATCATGATTGCTCGCGGGCCGATTCGCAGCGTGTTGCGGCATGCGTCGTGGCTGCTCGTGGCGGCTTGGGCAGTTTTGGCGGCTTCCTGTTGCCTGGCAGCGCAACAGCATTTCGGCGATATCACGGTCACCGTGCAGCCGCAACCGACCCCCGAGGGGACGGTCTTCCAGACAGGGAAAGAGGGATATCTCGAATTCCGCATCACGGTCGAGAATCGCTCGACGACCAAGGAACACGAAGTGCGGTTGGTCTATCCGCCGCATATGAGCACGTTCTACGGCGATTGCGTCACGCGCAATGCGCGCACCGTGCGGGTCGCGCCCGAAACAACCTCCACGGTGTCGTTATTTCAGCCGGCGCTGCAAGTGGTCGACGAGCGGCTGGCCGTCGAAATCAATGGCAGGCGTCAGGAAGGGCAGCTCTCGATGGACAACCCGTTCAACTTCGGTTACCGCGGTTACAGCCACCCGACGAGCGGCAACCGAGTATTGAACGTGCTGGCCAGTCGCGGAGTTCCGCAGGAATTAAAAGATCAGGTGCGCGTCGCGCACGGCGACCAGGCGGGATTTCTGCGCAGCGAGCTGCCGGTCAGCGAGTGGAGCCCGCAGTGGCTGGGCTACACCTGTTACGACGTGGTGTTGTTGACCCGCGAAGAGGCCGAGTCATTGACGGCAGATGTCGGTCGCGCGCTGCACCGCTATGCGGAAAGTGGCGGCATGATCCTGGTCCACGGGGTCCCCCTGGCAACCGCCATACCCGAGACGTTGCGAAATCCCACTGACAAGGCCAATCACGGGCTGTATCGGATCGGCTTCGGGATCCTGCGCCCCTGCCCGACGAAGGCGCCCTGGCCCACGGAGTTCTGGGAAGGCATGAACCGCACGCAAAACGCGCCGAATGATCCGACCCTGCAAGTGGTGGGCGAGGTGAAGGTGCCGGTGCGCGGCCTGCTGGTCTTGGTGATCGCCTTCGCCGTGGGCATCGGACCCGTCAACGTATGGTTTCTGTCGCGCCGCGGCCGGAAGATGTGGTTGTGGTGGATCGTGCCGGCCGTGTCGCTGGCCACTTGCCTGGTGGTGTTCGCCTACTCGCTCGCTTCCGAGGGAGTTCACGGCCACGGCCGCACGTCGCTGGTCACGATCCTCGACGAGAACAACCATCGCGCCTCGACGCTTGGCTTCGTCTCGTACTACTGCCCACTGACTCCGTCCGACGGATTGCATTTTTCCTACGATACGGCGGTGGCGCCTTTGTACGCCAACGACCGGTATGCTGATCCCTTCCGGCATCAGCGGTCGCGGACGCTCGATTGGACGAACGATCAGCACCTTGACTCGGGCTGGGTGATGGCCCGCGTGCCGGCGTGCTTGGCTCTCCGCATGAACGAAACCCGGCGCGAGCGGCTCTCCATTCGCCGCGACGCCGACGGCACGATCACGGTCGTCAACGGCCTGGGAGAGGAGATCGAATCGTTGCACTACCGCGATGCCGACGGCAACTTTCACGTCGCCCAGAACCTGCCGGCCGGCCAGGAAGCGAAACTCGACAAAGATGACAAGCTCGCCAAGCGTGCAGGCACCGTAAGCAAGCCCTTGCGCGAGTTGTTTACGCAGAACTGGAGCTACTCGCTGAACACGTTGCGGCAGTACCCCGACACTTTTCTCGTTCCGGGAACCTACCTGGCCGTGGTCAAGAAGAGTCCCTTTCTGAACGATCCACTCCCGACGGCGCCGCAGGAGGGGAGCGTGGGGATCATTTACGGCATCTGCGCGGAAACGGGCGATGGACGTTAGAAATGGACGTTAATGTCAGCAACCTGAAGCGCTACTTCGGCGGCACCAAGGCCGTGGACGGTGTCTCGTTCAGCTTCTCGTCCGGACATATCGTCGGCTTCGTCGGTCCCAACGGCGCCGGCAAAACCACTACGATGCGCATCCTGGCCACGCTGGACGAGCCCACGGAAGGAGACGCCACGATCGACGGCATCTCGGTCGTCGACGAGCCTGAAAAAGCGCGTCGCCTCGTGGGCTTCATGCCTGACACCCTGCCGACGCACCGCGACATGACCGTACACGAATACCTGGACTTCTTCGCCCGGGCCTACGGTTTGCGCGGCGTGAATCGCGATTCGCTGGTCGAACGCGTCGAGGAGTTCACAAACCTGACGGGCATCAACCGCAAGTTCTTGCGCGATCTCTCGAAAGGCATGAAACAGCGGGTCAGCCTGGCCCGGTCGCTCGTACACGATCCGCCGGTGCTGGTGCTGGACGAGCCGGCCAACGCGCTCGATCCGCGGGCCCGCATCGAGCTGCGCGAACTGTTGAAGGTGCTGGCCGACCAGGGCAAGGCCATCCTGGTCAGCTCGCACATCCTCACCGAGCTTTCGGAAATGTGCAACGGCGTTGTGATCGTCGAGCAGGGGCGCATGCTGCGCGCCGGGCAGATGGATCACGTCGTGGAGGCCGAAAACATCGAGCGCACGGTGATCATCCGCTGCGAAGGGCCGATCGATGCACTTCAGCGGGCCCTGCTCGAGTCGCCCCTGGTGCGCGAATCGCGCATCGCGGGGCCCGTGGTCGAGGCCGAGGTCAACGGCGGCGACGACGTCTGCGGCGACCTGCTGCGGCAACTCGTGACCGCGGGCGTGAGAATCGTGGAGTTTCATCAGCGCCGCGCTGATCTGGAAGACATCTTCATGACCGTCACCAAGGGACAAGTGCAATGACCCGGCTGGCCAAGATCGCCGCCACGATCGGCGATCGCGCGAATCCGATCGTCGTCAAAGAGCTGCGCCAGGCCGTGCAAAGCCGGCTGGTGATCGCCATCTTGCTCGTCTTTTTGCTCGTGAACGTGTTCGTGGTGTGCAGCTTCCTGATGCTCAACGCCGACGCGAACTCGAACGAAACGGCCGGTCAGGAGCTGTTCGCCTGGCTGTTCGTGGTGCTGGCTTTGACGTGCCTGGTGTTCGTGCCGTTGTATGCCGGCATCCGCCTGACGATGGAGCGCAACGACGCGAACATCGATCTCTTGTTTACCACCACGATTGCCCCGGCCGCCATCATCCGGGGCAAATTCTGGGCCGCCGTGGCGCTGATCGCCTTGATCTATAGCGCGTGCATGCCCTTTTTGACATTCACTTACTTGCTGCGGGGGATCGATCTGCCGTCGATCTTTGCCAGCCTGGCCATCGCTTTCGCCTGTACCGCCGGCGTCACGATGCTGGCCATCTTCGTCGGCAGCGTGGCGGGCGGATGGCTGCTGCGCTTGCTGCTGGCCGGCGCCTTCCTCTTCGCCTGGTGCTGGATCACGACCATGGTGATCGTTGGCTGCATGCAGCTGGCACGGATGGGCCTGACCTTCATGTTCAACGATCGCGAGGCTTGGGCCGTCTTTGGCTGCGTCGTCCTGTTCGGGCTGTGTGCATGGGGATTTTTCTATCTGCTGGCCGTGGCCTCGATCAGCGCGCGGTCATCGAACCGCATGCTCCCCGTGCGCGTCTTCGTGACGGCCTGCTGGATAGTGTTCGGCCTGATCATGGGCGTCTGGAGCTGGATCGAGGAAAGCCCGCTGCCAATGGGGAGCTGGCTGGTAACCAGCGTCATGGTCGTTAGCGTCGTGCTGGTATTCGTGCTGGCCGAGCGCGAGAGCTGGAGCCCGCGCGTCCGGCGCGCGATCCCGCGCGGCAGGCTGCCGCGATTTGTTGCCTGGCTCCTCTTTACGGGTTCGGCGGGGGGCGTACTGTGGTGCTTTACGCTCGGCGCCGTGACGCTACTCGCGGCGATCGCGGCGAATGGTATGCTTCCGCGTTCCCATCTGGGAGGCATTCGGCCAGAGGCGCTGCGCGACAGCATCGCCATGATGACCGGCGCGCTACTGTACGCCGTATGCTACGCGATGACGGGTTTGCTCGTGCGCCGCTGGCTCGCGCCCAAGTCGCCACCCATCCTGGGCGCCGTGCTCGCTTGCATTCTGTTTGCCGTCGGCTGCTTGGCGCCTCTTCTCTTGGCTTACCTGATCGAAGGTCCGCTGTGGAGATTCGACACGTTACCGATCGAGTTCGTGCTCACGAATCCGGCAGTGCTGGAACGTGAATTCGCGCGCTATATCGTGCTTTATTTCCTTATGATCTGGGCGATCGTGGCCACCGGTTGCAACTTCCGGTGGTTCCGTCAGCAATGGAGTGCGTTTGCGCGGCATGAGCTCAAGCCGGCCGAACCACAGCCGGTCGCCTTGGCCGAACCGGCCCCGGCGGTGGCTCATGGCTGACGAAACTCGCCGGTTTCTGGCCGAAGGGGAGCAGGCCGGCGCGCGCTATCGCCTGGCCGCGCCCCGCAGCGCGCCGGCCGGACTCGTGGGATCGCAACTGGCGCGGGCGGCGGGCGAAAGCCTCGAATTCCTCGAGCATCGCGACTACGAGCCGGGCGACGATTTGCGGCGTATCAACTGGAGCGCCTACGCGCGGACCGACAAGCTGGTGATCAAGGTCTTTCGGCAAGAGGTCTGCCCGCACCTCGACCTGGTTGTCGATGGTTCGCGCTCGATGATGCTCGCCGGCACTGAAAAACGGCGCGCCGCGCTCGGATTGGCCGCGGCCGCGGCTTGCGCCGCCGAGAACGCGGGCTACAGCCGGCAAGTCTTTCTGACGACCGGCGGTTGCCATCCGATCGTCGGCGGCTCACAAAGCCCGCGCGCCTGGCAAGGTCTCGATTTCGAATCTCATAACACGCCCGCCGAGGCATTTCGCACGCTCCCCCCGGCCTGGCGGCCGCGCGGCATTCGCATGTTCATTAGCGACTGCCTGTGGCTGGGCGATCCGCTCGAAATCCTGAATTCCATGGCCGATCGCGCGGCGGCCGTGTTCGTCGTGCAGCTCCTGGCGGCCGAAGACGTCGAACCTCCCGGGCTGGGCAACCGCCGCCTGGTCGATTCCGAGACTGGCGAAACGCTCGAAGCGTTTGTCGATGCGCAGGGACAGGCCCGTTATCGAGAAAAGCTGGCGCGGCATCAGGAGGACTGGCACCTGGCGGCGCGCAAGGTCGGGGCGCAATTCGTATCGTTCGTGGCCGAGGACTTGTGTCGCACCTGGGACCTCTCGCCGCTGGTCAAAGCCGAGGCGCTGGCGGTCTAGATTCGTACGAACGGGGAACGATCCTCCATGTTCTTTACGCTCCCCTGGATGCTGGCGGGACTGGTAGGCGTGCCGGCACTGGCGGCCATCTATTGGCTGCGCAGCCGAGCCCAAGTGCGCGTGGTATCGAGCCTTTTCCTGTGGATCGACCAGCGCCGGCCGAAACAAGGAGGCCGGATCGTCGAGAAGATCCAAACGCCGCTGGCTTTTTTCCTCGAGCTGCTGGCGATCACGGCGATCGTGTTGGCCGCCGCGGGCTTTAGCTTCACGCGGTCGCAGTTCGCCCGGCCCATCGTGCTGGTGCTCGACGACTCGTATTCGATGCAGGCCGGAAAGGACAAAAGTACGCGCGCGCGTGCCCGCGAGGCGCTTGTCAAGGAGTTCCAGCGGACCGCGTACGTCGCGCGCGTGGTGTTGGCCGGTTCGCAACCAAGACTACTCGGCGAGTCGATCCGCAACGCCGATCAATTGCAGGAGGCGCTCGAAGACTGGCGCTGTACGGCGCCCACGGCGGCGCTCGAGCCGGCCGTGGCGCTCGCCGCGGAAATCGGCGGCGAAACGGCGCGGATTCTCGTAATCAGCGACCATGAACCGCCCGAAGAGCTTACGCCCGGCAAAGTGCAATGGTGGGCTTTCGGACAGCCGCTATCGAATACCGCCATCACGGCAGCCGCCCGCGAACGGTCGAGCGGTGGCGAAACTGGCGAGGAAGATCGAACGCTGCTGGAGATTACCCATCTTGGCTCGACGGGCACGCGCGCAGGCCTCGTGCTCCAAGGGGCGAATCTCGGCGAGCCGCAGCGAAAGACATTGGACCTGGGGGCCGGGGCTGCCAGCCGGTTGATCATGAGTTTCGTGTCCGGTTCGGCCGAGCTGCGCGCCAAGCTGAACGACGATGAGCTGGCGATCGACAACGAAGTGGTGCTGGTTTCGCCGCGCCGGGCGCCCGTGCGCGTGCAAATCGCGGTCGCCGAGGACGAGCGGGCAGGCGATAAGCTAAAGGGCGCGATCACGCGCGCCCTCGAGGCTGCCGGTCAGTCGCTGGTCGTCGACAGCCGCCCGCAGCTGATCATCGCCGACCGCGCTTCCGCACCCGATAGCGACGCCTGGCAGTTCGAGTTGCTCGGCGGGACCGATGCGGTCGCCTTCGAAGGGCCTTATGTCGTGGATCGTAGCCATCCGCTGACCGAAGGCTTGTCGCTCGAGGCGATCATCTGGTCGGCGGCCGAAAACAACGTGCCGCACGGAGTGCCGGTGATCACCGCCGGTAACCGCGTGCTGGTGGCGGACGAGGAGCATGCCTCGGGCAAGCACCACGTGCAACTGGCCATCGACATGGAACTGTCGAATCTTGCTGACAGTCCGGAGTGGCCGATCCTGATCGCCAACCTGGTGCGTTGGCGCGCGGCGGCATTGCCGGGACCCGCGGCGACGAATCTGCAGCTCGGTCAATTGCTGCGTTTTACCCTAGTCGAGGAACCGACGCGCGACACCCAAGTGGTTGTGAAACGACCCGACGGCAGCGAGCAAAGCGTTATTGCCGAAGGTAAGCGCCACGAAGTGCGGCCGGACCAGATAGGGCTATACAATGTTCGCGCCGGTGCGCAGCAGTTCGCCTTTGCCTGCAATGCGGTCAACGCCGACGAATCGAATCTGTTAGAGTGCGCTACCGGTCGCTGGGGAAGTTGGAATGATTCCGAAGTTTTTCAAGACCAGCACGTGCGGCTCGATTGGGTGTTTCTGCTCGTTGCCATCGGTTGCCTGGTGGCTCATCTGGTCGTTCTCTCGCGCAGCGGAGCACCAGGCTCATGACATTCACCTGGCCGTTCTGGCTGATTTTGATTATTCCGATCGTCGTCACCTTCTGGCTGCGGCCGCTGCGCACGCGCGGACTCACGATCCTGCACGCGATCACGCTGGGGCTTCTATTGTTGGCGCTGTGCGGCCTGAGCATCGTGCTGCCCAGCCGAAATGGTTGCATCGTGCTGGTCGCGGATCGCAGCTTGTCGATGCCCTCGGGCAGCCAGGACCAGCAGGCGGAAGCCGCGGAATTGCTCTATCGCGCGATGGGGGCCGGCGACGAGTTGGCGGTCGTGTCGTTTGGTCAGCGCGCCGCGGTGGAGCAGCCGCCGCAGCACGCGCGGTTCAGCGGCTTCATGAGCGACGTGGGTAACGAAGCCTCGAACCTGGCCGAAGGGCTGGAGCGAGCCATTTCCCTCATTCCGCGCGACAGCCCGGGACGCATCCTACTAATCTCCGACGGCAATACGACCGGCGGCGACGTGGCGGCAGCCGCCGCGCGCGCGGCCAGCGCCGGCGTCTCGATCGACTATCGTCCCCTCGGGCGGCAGGGAGTGGGCGACCTGGCGATCGATCACGTCGACGCACCGTCGTCCGTGGCGGCGGCCGAAGCGTTCATGATTTCCGGTTGGGTCGAAAGCCCACGCGCGCAAGAAGTTTCCTACGAGCTGGTATTCGGCGACCAGGTGTTGACCAAAGGAAAGCGCACCGTGCCGGCCGGGCGCAGCCGTTTAGTCTTCCGCGATAAGGCCGGCGACGCCGGTGCCCGCCAATACGTTTTGCGCGTGCGCGCGGCGGGTAACGACGACCAGGTTATGGAAAACAATAGCGCCCGCTTCCTGGTGGGCGTCCGCGGTGCGAAGCCCTTGCTGTGTGTCAGCCCGGCCGGCTCGTCGCTGCCGGAATTGCTATCCGCGGGCGGGCTGAAGATCGATCGCCGACTGCCCGAGCAATGTGCCTGGTCGCTGGCCGATCTGGCCGGCTTCACGGCCGTGCTGATCGAAGACATTCCGGCCAGCAAGATCGGCACGGCAGGAATGGAAACGCTCGCCGCCTGGATCACCGAAGCCGGCGGCGGACTGTTGACGACCGGCGGTCGCAACGCTTACGGGACCGGCGGATACTTCAAAAGCGCGCTGGAACGCGTGCTGCCCGTCTCGATGGAGTTGCGTCGCGAACATCGCAAGTTGTCGCTGGCCATCGTCGTGGCGCTCGATCGCAGCGGCAGCATGGCCATTCCCGTTCCGGGCGGCCGCTCGAAGATGGACCTGGCCGACCTGGCCACGGCCGAGGTTCTCAACCAACTCTCGGGCGCCGATCAGTTTGGCTGCCTGGCGGTCGATTCGATCTCTCACGAAATCGTCCCCTTGTCGGACCTGTCGGACACCGAGGCGATGCGGAACAAGATTCTCGGCATCGATTCCGGCGGCGGCGGCATCTTCGTTTATGAGGCGCTACAGAAGGCCGCGGCGATGATCGCATCCGCCTCGGCAGGCACGCGGCACATCATTCTCTTTTCCGACGCCAACGACAGCGAAGAGCCCGGCGACTACATCAACCTGGTCGACCAGATCGTCAAGGCGGGCATCACGGTCAGCGTGATCGGTTTGGGGACCGAGCGCGATCGCGACTCCGAATTGCTCAAGGATATTGCTCGCCGCGGCGGTGGGCAGTGCATGTTCACCGAAGACGCCCACGAACTGCCGCGCTTGTTCGCGCAAGACACGTTCCTGGTGGCGCGCAGCTCATTTCTCGAAGATCCGACCACAGTGCGCACCACGGCGGGCATGATCGCGCTCACGGCGCAGCCCTGGGGCGAACTGCCGCAAGTCGGTGGTTACAACCTCTGCTACTTGCGACCCGAGGCAAATCTCGCCGCCGTCACCGTCGACGATTACCAGGCTCCGCTCGTGGCCACCTGGCAAGCCGGGCTGGGACGCGTGTTGAGCTACACCGGGCAAGCCGATGGACAATACACCGGAGCGCTCGGTAAGTGGCCGCAAGTGGGCGAATTCTTTTCGTCGCTCGCCCGCTGGGTGAGCGCACAAGAGCAAGGCCTTGGGCCCGACATGCTGCTCACCCAGGAACTGCGTGGAGGCACGTGCCATGTCGAGTTGCACCTGGATAGCGAACGCGAGAAGACCCCCTTTGCCGCCGTGCCGCAATTGTCGGTGCTCTTGGGCAAGGAGGGCCAAAAGCCCGCCGCCGAGCACGTGCCGCTGCGTTGGACCACGGCGGACGTCCTTTCGGCCGACGTCCCGTTGCGTGGCGAGCAAACCTTGCTGACGAGCCTGGAACTACCGGGCATCGGTCGCGCGACGCTGCCCCCCGTCTGCCTCCCCTACTCGCCCGAGTTCGCGCCGCGGCCCGAGGGAGAAGGCCTACGCACGCTGGAACGCCTGGCACGTACGACCGGGGGCGTCGAGCGGATCAATCTGGCCGATGCCTGGGGCGATCTGCCGAAGCGACCGCGCTACGTGAACCTGGCTCCCTGGCTGTCGATGGCGGCCATGCTCTTGCTCTTGGCCGAAGTTCTGCAGCGGCGCACCGGGCTGCTTACCAGCGCCGTGCGCTTGTTGAAGATGCCGGCGCTTGTGCGCACGCGCGGCGAAGTCTCCGCGGATGGGACACCGACGGGGCGCGAGGCAGCGACTCCGGCCACGCGCCCGGCCGCGGTTCCGCTGCGCACCGCGCCAGTCGCGCGCGCAGCAGCGCCGAGTGCCGAAGCGCCGGCAGCGCCCGCGCCGCAACCGCCGCCGGCCAGCGACGAGAAAGTGATCGACGCGCTGAGCGAAGCGCGCCAACGCGCCGCGCGGCGGACGCAACGGTAGGTGTCGATGGATTGGCAAGTGGTGGGCACCGCCTTTTTCCAATCTCATTTCGCGATCGGATCCGTCTCAGCCCCGGCAGGGGTGCCATCGTGCAGCCGCGGGCGGTAAGCCCACGGATCGCTTTTGCTTCAACAGTTACCGTGGACTCGCGTCTCCGCTGCGCGCCGATGCGAAAACGCCGTTACGATTCTTCGATCGCGGGGGCGAAGCCGCGGCGCATGGTGTTTTCGGTCACCGTGCGCGGAACGACGAACTGCAGCAGGTATTCGCCGCCGCCGGCCTGGCTGCCGATGCCTGACATCTTGAATCCGCCGAACGGCTGCCGCGACACGAGCGCGCCGGTGATCGGCCGATTCAAGTACAAGTTGCCCACTAGCATCTCGCGCTGCGCGCGTTCCAAATGGGCGGGGCTGCGCGAGAAGATGCCGCCGGTCAGGGCATAGTCCGTCCCGTTGGCGATCGCGATCGCTTCGTCGAGATCCGCGGCGCGCAGCACGGCCAGCACCGGACCGAAGATCTCCTCCTGGGCGATGCGCGCCGTCGATGCCACGTCGGTAAAGATGTGCGGGCCGATGTAAAAGCCCTTTGCGGCCAGCTTGCCGACGTCGATCGCGAGCGCTTCGGTCGCTTCGCTGCGCCCGATCGCAACGTACTGCTGGATGCGCGCGAAGGCCTCGGCGTCGATCACCGGCCCGACAGATGTCGCCGGATCGTCGGCCGGTCCGACCTTCAGGCTCCGTGTGGCCTCGATGAGGCGCGCGAGAAATTGGTCGTAGACCGCCGCGAGCACGATCACGCGCGAGCAGGCCGAGCACTTCTGCCCTTGATAACCGAAGGCACTTTTCACTACCCCTAACACCGCTTCGTCGAGATCGGCGTCGTCGTCGATGATGATCGCGTTCTTGCCTCCCATTTCCGCGATCACGCGCTTCACGCGCGGGCAGCCGGGGACGCCCGAGGTTTCGGCCGCGCGGCGATTGATGGCCAGCCCCACGCTGCGCGAGCCAGTGAACGCGATCACGGCCGTATCCGGATGCTCGACCAACGCCGCGCCGACCGTCTCGCCGCGGCCGGGCAGATAATTCAGCACGCCGGCCGGCAGTTGCAGCTCCTGAAAAATGTCGAACATGCGCGCCGCGACGACCGACGACTGCTCGGCCGGCTTTATCACCACGGTATTGCCGGTCACGAGCGCGGCCGTGGTCATGCCGGTGAGAATCGCCAGCGGAAAGTTCCACGGCGCGATCACGACCGCCACGCCGCGCGGCAAATGCAAGAAACGATTCTCCTCGCCGGGCATGTCGCGGCCTCGCTCCGACTGCAGGGCAATTCCCTGGCGGGCATAGAATTCACAAAAGTCGATGGCCTCGCAGACGTCGGCATCGGCTTCGCGCCATTGCTTGCCGCACTCGTACACTTCCCAAGCGGCCAGCTCGAAGCGCCGCTCGCGCATGATTGTCGCGACCCGGCGCAGATATTCGGCTCGTTCTTCAACGGGGCGGGCGCTCCAGGCCGGCAGGGCTTCGCGCGCGGCGGTCATGGCACGATCGGCTTCGGCGCGACCCGCTGCCGCCACGATGCCCACGACCCGTTCCTTGTCCGAAGGGTCGATCGATAGTAATTGGTCGTTCGTCTCGACGGGCCGGCCGCCGATCCATAACGGATGAAACTGGCCGAACGCCGTACGGACGCGGGACAACGCTTCGCTCATTGCCTGGCGATTTTCGGCCTTTGAGAAGTCCGCCAGCGGCTCGTTGCGAAACTCCGCGTCGTTGGTCGCGGCCGTGCCTTGCGGCAACGTATTCACCGTGACAGGTTGCACTTTTTCGGCGCGAGGGGAATCGAGGGGGGTCATCAGCAAAGTCTCCGGCGAGACGTTTTCGGCAAAGCTCGCTCTGAGGAAGGAATCGTTCGAAGTGTTTTCCAGCAGCCGTCGCACGAGATAGGCCATGCCGGGGATCAGCTCGCCATACGGCATGTAAATCCGCATGCGGTAGCCCAGATCGACGAGAACCTGCTTTTCGGGATCGCCCATGCCGTACAGCATCTGCAGCTCGAGTCCCGTTTCCGGCAGGCCCAGATGCCGCGCGACGGCCAACCCATGTGCCAGCGAGCGAATGTTGTGACTGCCCAGCGCCGGGCGCAGCAGCGTGTGGTTGGCCAGGAGGAAATCGGTCAGCCGTTCGTAGTTGGCGTCGGTCTCCCATTTGCGCTCGAAGACGGGCACCGGCCAATCGAGCTGCCGGGCCAGGACCGTCTCGTAGTCCCAATAGGCTCCCTTAACGAGCCGCACCCAGACGGGCGTGCCGCGGCGGCGGGCCCAGTCGGCCATCGTGCGCAAATCGGCTTCCGAGTCTTTCAGATAAGCCTGAATCACGATGCCCACGTGCGGCGTGCCGCGGAATTCGTCCTCTTCCAGGATCTGGCGAAAGATCGTGAGCGTCAGGTCTTTGACCTTATACGATTCCATGTCGACGTTGACGAACGCCCGGGCCTTGCGCGCGGCGCGCAGCAGAGTTCGCAAGCGGCGACCAGCGCGCTCGGCACTTCCCACCGGATCGATCGGGTCGAACTGGCTATCGAGCGCTGATAGTTTGACCGACACGTTCACGCGCGGCAGGTTGCCGCCGGCGTCACGATCGATCTGCGGCACCTCGGGCCAGGAATTGACCGTCGGCGCGATGCCGGCGATCAGATCGAGATACGCCTGCAGGTAATGATCGGCCTCCGCTTCGCTGGCCACGGCTTCGCCCAGGATGTCGAGCGTGAAGGCGCGTCGCAGCTTGCGTTCGCGCATGGCGGCGGCGAGCACTTCGCCGGCGTTGGTGCCGGCGATGAAGCGACGGGCGTGCGACAGCGCATTGCGGCGTGTGGCGATCGCCAGCGCGCGCCCGGCTAGCGACCGCGGCGTCGCCACGGACAAACCCAATCGTGCGGCGGCGGGCAGGAACCGCGCCACGTCGTCGAAGTATTCGTGCAGGTGGCGCGTCAACGACTCGCCCGAGTCGAGCATCGGCAGCACGTCCAGCAGGCGGAACATCTGCACCTTGACCGACTCGTCGCGCATGGCCCAGGCCATGATGCGGTCGTCCCACCAGCCGCGTTCGAGGATGTTCGGCCGCTGGTCGGCCAGGTGATCGAAGATGTGCCGGCCAATGCGCCGCGTCGAGGCTTCGATCGTCGCCAGGTCTTTATCGGTCAAAGGGGCAATCAACGCCGTTCCTTCACGTGCGGACAAGTGCTTTGGGCTGAAAGAATCGTATGCGGGCGCTAGCGTGCGCGGCAAATGTGCGGCGCCTCACGCGGGAAACGTCCGTCTGGGTGGCCCTGACAACTCGTTGTCAGGGCGCCGTAGGTGTTTCAGCGTAAACCAGCCTCGTCGTTCTGGCGGCACATGCGGCGCGGCGGACGTATTTCATAGTTGAAGTTGGGAAAACGTGCAGCCGAGACGGCCGCACCACAACTTGTTTCGCCTCGGAATCTTGTGGTGCAGGCGTCTCGCCTGCATTTTTGTGAGGATTAGAAAACCGAACAGCCGTGGCCTCTACGGCCCGCCCCCTTGCCTTGGACGCCTGCCGGCTCGATAACTTTCCTACGCCGCATGCGGTGCGGTGGGTGCTGAATCAGGAAAGGTCGACCATGTCAAAACGTCTAGCGGGTAAAACGGCTCTGGTAACCGGCGGTGGAACGGGCATCGGATTGGGCGTGGCCCTGGCCCTGGCCCACGAAGGGTGCCGCGTGGCGATCGCCGGGCGCCGGCGCGAGCCTCTCGAGGCCGCCTGCAAAGAGTTCACAGGGTCGCCCGCCATGAGCTGCCACCCGGTCGACGTGGGGGACCTGGCGAGCGTCGAGACCTTGTTCCGCTGGTCGATGGCCACGCTCGGGCCGCTCGATATCCTGGTCAATAGCGCTGGCGTGAATGTGCGCAAGCGCACGATGGCCGAGCTCAGTCCGGAGGACTGGGACAAGATGATGCGCATCAATGCCAGCGGCGCGTTCTACTGCATGCGCGCCGTGCTGCCCGAGATGCGCTCACAGCGCAATGGCTTGATCGTGAATATTTCGTCGATCGCGGGCATTCGCTCGTCGCTGTTGGGGGGCGTCGGCTACACGGCATCAAAATTCGCCATGACCGGGCTAGGGACGACCGTGGGGCGCGAAGAGGCGACGCACCATATCCGCGTCACGAATGTCTATCCGGGCGAGGTCGAGACACCGATTTTGGACAATCGCCCGGTGCCGGTCAGCGCCGAGCATCGCGCGCGAATCTTGCAGCCTGATGACGTGGCGGCGGCCGTCTTGATGGTGGCCTGCCTGCCGCCGCGGGCGCACGTGACGGACCTGGTAATCAAGCCGACGAGCCAGGATTTCGCGTAAGCGGACGCTCTTCCGTCGTATTTCGGCGGTTTGAGGATCTTCATTCGTTGGCACTCGGGTCTTCTCTGAGCGTTCACTGGTGGACGAGCCACCGACGGCACCGGAATCGGAATCGGCCAGAACGAGATTCTTTTCTGCTGGATTACAGTTCCGGCGCGCGGCAGAATGGGCTTGTGGCGCGGCGGCGCTCAGGGCAAGATTTCGGGGACGCCCGACGTTTTCACCCTGCCCTCTCCCCGCTCGGGGAGAGGGAAACTTCATTCTCGCAACTGCCTGGCGAAAAACGGGAGGCAGCATCGCGAATCGGGACGAACGAAGGGGGGACATCGCATGAGAGGTGCATGCCTGTTGCTGGCGTGCTGGGGAGCATTGATCGTGACGCGCGGCGCGGGACCAGCCGTTGCTCAGCAGCCGGCGCCCGCGGCGCCTGCTACCGCGGATCCGGAGGTGCTGAAGATCCACCTGATGGACGGCTCGCAGGTTGGCGGCAAGCTCGCCACGCGCGAGTTGGAGGTCGACACCGCGTACGGGAAGCTGACGATTCCCGTGACTGCGATCGTCAGTCTCACGCCCGGACTGGGCAGCCATCCGCAAGTCGGCCAGAATCTCGACGAGTTGATCGAGAAGCTGGGCTCCTCGGCGTTCACCGAGCGCGAAGCGGCGCAAAAGGCGCTCGTGGCGATGGGCCCTTCGATCCGCGTGAAGCTCGCCCGAGTGGCCGAAGATGCCGACACCGAGCGCCGCAGCCGCGTGAAGGCGATTCTCGAAGAGTTTGATCAGGCCGAAGAGGAGGCCGACAGTGACGAGCAGTCGCCGGCGCCACGGTTGATCGAGCGCGACACGATCGAGACCGCCGATTTCACCGTGGTGGGCAAAATCGTGCCGCAGGAATTCGAGATCGCCAGCCAGTACGGCGTGCTGAAGGTGAAGCTCAGCGACATCCGCCGCATCGAGCGCGAAACGTCGTCCAAGCGCGACACGCAAAAAACCGTGACCGTGGAAGGCACGAACCTGGTGATGCGCAACATCAAGGACTCGGGCGTGCGCGTCGAGCGCGGTGATAAAATTACGATCACCGCCGACGGTACGATCACCATGACCCCTTGGGGCAACCAGGCCGTGAGCACGCCCGACGGTGCCCCGAATTACGGCTGGTTCGTGCCGAACAAGATCTCCGGCGGAACGCTGGTGGGCAAAATCGGACCGCAGGGGAGCGTATTTCGCATCGGTTCGAAACACTCGTTCACCGCCGACCGTGCGGGCGTATTGCAACTGGCCGTGGCCATGCAAGGAGATCCGCAGAATCAGCAATTCCCCGGCGAGTATCGGGTGAAGATTCGCGTTAAGCGGAAATAGGAGTTAGTGGGCCGTAGGCAGCCGGCAGAGGGCAGTAAGGAACATCCCCTCTCCCATCGGGAGAGGGTTAGGGTGAGGGTCTTCAAGGTTGAAGCTGATCGCTGATCCCCTCACCCCGGCCCTCTCCCGATGGGAGAGGGAGTTCGCGCCGGTCTTCAGTGGCTACTGACTACCGACTACTCTTCACTGCCTGCTGCCCTCTGCCCGCTCTCTTACGGCACGAGCACGATCTTTCCGGCTAGCGTGCCGGCTTTGTGCAGCGTGTTATCTTCTTGCAGTTTGTGGGCGGCGGCCGCTTCGGAGAGTTTGAATTCGCGACCGATCTTTGGTTTCAATTTGCCCTCGGCGAGCCAGCGGTTGATATCGTCGGCACACGCGCGATGCTCGGCGACCGACGAATTGAACATCGCGAAACCGTGCAGCGAGCAATCCTTCACGTAGAAAGGACCGACGGGAAACACCGGGCGCGCGTCGCGACCGGCCATCAGCACCATGCGGCCGCGCAACGACAACAGGCCCACCGTGCGGTCGAAATCGGGCTCGCGCAGCGTCTCCCACCAGACGTTCACGCCATTTGGTGCAAATTTGCGCACCTCGGCATCGACGTCGGCGGTCTTGTAATTCAGCGCCAGGTCAGCGCCCAGCGTGCGGCATTCGGCCACCTTTTCATCGCTGCCGGCCGTGGTGATGACGCGCGCCCCCGCGGCCTTGGCCATTTGCACGACCATCGAGCCGACGCCCCCCGTGCCGCCGTTGACGAACAGAATCTCGCCGGATTGCAGCTTGGCGTGCTTGAACAAACCCAGGTGCGCCGTGATGCCCACGAGCGCCACGGCGGCGGCCGCGCGATCGTCGACGCCGGCGGGCGTGGGATAGAGCCATTGCTCGTTGACGGCGACCAACTCGGCGAACGAGCCCTGCCGGCCGGCCATTCCCTGGCTGCTGGCCCACACCCGATCGCCCGGTTTATAGCGCGACGCCTTCGGCCCGCATTTCTCGACGACGCCGGCCAGGTCCGAGCCGATGACGAACGGGCTGGGAAGCGCCGCCTTCACCAGCCCGCCACGGATGTACGTATCGATCGGGTTCACGGCCACGGCTTTCATGCGCACGAGCACTTCGCCTTCGCCCGGCGTGGGGTCCGCGAGGTCGCCGTAGATGATCGCATCGGCGGGACCGGGCGTTTTGATGTAAGCGGCTTTCATGGTTGTCGGTGTCCTCTCCGGGTGTATGCGGGCGCGCCTGCGGCGCTGCCGTTAAACGGCATCAGGCACGCCTGCGGCGCTGCCGTTAAACACTGTTATATTGGCAGATGGACGGGCGACACAATCTAGCGAGGAGCGTCGGATGTCGAGCAGCGTGCTATCGGGCCAGGACCTCGTCAGTTTCGATCGCGACGGCTATCTGCTGGTGCGGCAGTTGTTCGACGCCGAGGAGATGGAGATCCTGCTCTCCTTCGCGCGTCGCGATCCGGCCCTGGCGGCCGGCGCTTACGCCCGCAAGGACGCGGCGGGCAATGAAACGCGGCTGGCGCTGTGGAACCAGGCGGGCGACGACCTGTACAGCATGTTCTCGCGCTCGCCGCGGATCGTCGACCGGATGGAAGGACTGCTCGGCGGCGAAGTGTATCACTATCACACCAAGATGATGCTCAAGGAGCCGTTCGTCGGCGGCGCGTGGGAGTGGCATCAGGACTACGGCTACTGGTACCACAACGGTTGTCTGTTTCCGCTGTTGGCCAGTTGCCTGATCGCTGTGGATCACGCGACCAAAGCCAACGGTTGCCTGCAAGTGATCCGCGGCTCGCACCATATGGGCCGCCTGGACCATGGTCGCGTGGGCGAGCAAACCGGCGCTGACATGGAGCGCGTGGAAGAGGCGCTTGCGCGGATGGATCTCGTTTACATCGAGGCAGACCCTGGCGACGCCCTCTTCTTTCACTCAAACCTGCTGCACCGCTCGGACGAAAACCGCTCGCCGAATTCGCGCTGGTCGCTGATCTGCTGCTACAACGCCGCGCGGAACGACCCCTACAAGGAATCACGCCATCCGCGCTACGAGCCGCTGGTGAAAGTCACGGACACGGCGATCAAGGAGTGGGCCGCCCGGGCCGAGGCGCCGTGAGGGGGGTGAGTCTTCAGACAACCGGATCGCGCCAAAGGACCGTTATCCGCCTGACCTATTTAAGTCGTGACCCGGTTCACGCGTGCCTGGTGCGATTGTGAGCGGATCAACGCGTAGAGCTTGCGGGCCGCCGAATCCCAGCTTCCGGCGCGGGCCTGGCCGACGATCTTTTCCAGATACGCCGCGGCACCTGACGGCAACTGGCCCGACTCGCGCAGGGCGAGCAAGCGCCGTTCGCATTCGTTCAGCCGGTCGTGATTATGCGACGTGAGGGCCGTGAACAAAGCGTCGGTGGTTGCGACGACGTCACGATCGTTTCCTAGCGAGGGCTTGACGGGCCACCACGACCAGGCAAGCAGGAATGCCAAAACAATCAGGCCAGCCACGATTATTGCGGCGCCACGGTAATGCGGGGCATCTTTTTTCTTCGGCGATGCCATCTAATAGGCCCCCGGCAAGTCGCCCACGTTCATCGTCGACAGGTACCACCAGGTGTCGGCGTCCATGAATGCCGAGATAAACCGCACCGAGCCGTCACCGAACAGCACATTGCAGCCGGGTGCCGAATGCTCGCCCCACATTTCGTCCGTATGGCCGAAAGGATTGTTCGGGGCGTGGATGATGACCTGCGGATGGTCGTGAGTATCGGGCCCGCTGTGGCAGCCGACCATGTTCGTCGCGGCGTTGTTCTCGGACGGCCAAGAATACAGGTCCATGCGCGGGATGGTGCCTCCGCCTGGTACGACGCCCACCCAGGTGTTGTTGCACAAAAAGGAACTCCGCTCGCCGACGAAAACCGTATTCGAGAGGCCATCGGTGACATCGGCCACACGAGTATGCGAATTCGGATAGAACGGCCCATTGATCACGCAGGGAGGCCGGCCGCCGTTCAAGGGCTCAGGCAGGTCCATGTTGCGCGTGTAATCGTGGTTCGCATTGTCGTCCGCATTCCGGCCCCAGGGCTGATTCTGGCCGGCATTCGTGACGTAATGCGAATGGGCAAAGAGAATCGGGCTGCCGTCGGAGCGAAGCATGTCGGTTCCCGTGTTGCCACTGCCGGTCACCGTCGGACCGGGGACGGGGCTCTCGACCACATAGCCGTCGCTGCCGCCGGTGGCCGAAGGACATAGAAAGGCCGGCACTCGGGTCGCCGCAGCGGTTGCATTCGAAATCGCCCAGCAGGCCGTGTTGAAATTGAATTGGTTGTATAGCCCCGTCTGCTCGAGCTGCGGCAAAAGCAGCGCTCCCCAGCCGAAGCCGCTGGGGAAAACCATGAGATTGTCGGGCCAGGAAATTCCATCCGTATTTCCCGAGCGAGGGTACAGGCCGACGCTGGTGACGCACGACGGGGGGAATCGCCCGTGTGTGCTCTCGTAACTTTGCAGGGCGAGGCCGATCTGCTTCAGGTTGTTGACGCATTGCGCGCGGCGGGCCGCCTCGCGCGCCGCTTGTACGGCCGGCAGCAACATGCCGACGAGCATGCCAATCACGGCGATCACGACCAAGAGCTCGATGAGCGTGAAGCCGCTGTAGCGACTGCGCGAACGCTTTGGCGGATGGAAACGCGACACGGGCCCCTCAGCAGCGTCGGAGAACAGCTGATCCGAGATTTCACCTCATGATACTCGTGATTTCGTTCTATGCAATACGTGATTTTGAGTGATCAAAACTCTCAAGGCACTGGTACTTCGAGCCCCACGGGGGCGAAATCGTGTAGCCGTGGGCGCCGACGCGGAACCGTAATGCCCGCAAAGTCGACGTGGCGCCGAGAACGCCCCCCGCTAGTGATCGGCTCCGTCGTGATCCCGATCCTTCCACTTCATGGGGCGGCGGAAGGGTTCGATGCGGAGCACGACCTCGCCATCCTGGAAGACGCGCACCGTACCGTTTGATTCGCTCACGGCGACGGCCACGGCTTTGGTAGCGCGGCTGATGGCGGCGGCGGCCCAATGCCGCGCGCCGAGTCCCTTGGAAAGCGTCACGTCCGCGGCCGACGCGTCGAGATATTGCGCCGCGGCCTCGACCGTGCCGTCCGGCGCCACGAGGATAGCGCCATCCATCTGCGCGATCTCCTTGATCGCTTCGCGGACGCGCGGCGACTTCAGATTCCGCTCGCGGCGGCTATAGCCCTTTACCGGGTCGAAACTGGCCGGATGGCTCATGCGGCGCACCTTGGGCGTGTCGCCCACGACGAACAGCGTGCCGACCGGCTTTCCTTCGCGTCCTTCGCGGCCGATTTCCACGGCCAGGTTCAGCACGGTTTGCAGCGTGTCGAGCGGCACGCGCGTTTCCAATTGGCGCAGATCCTTCACCGTCAGGCGACCCAGGTGATCGCCCAGATCGATCAAGCTGATCGAGTCGATCGAATGCGGTTCGAAGCCTCCGTACAGCGCGACCACACGCGCGCCACTGACCAACAGATCGTCGGCCACGGCGTTCAACAGCGCTTGCGAAAGCTTTTCGGGGACCGGCGTATCGAAGGCGTCAGGCAAAACGACCGACGCGAATCCCGCCTGTTCGGCGCCGGTCACGACCGAATCTTTTTCCGCCGCCAATAGAAGCTTCTGATTGCCGCAGTGCTCCTTCAATTGCAGCCAGTCGAGCGAGTCCTCGAGCAAGAGGAGAATCGCATCGACGTGTACCGCCTCGGCCAAGCGCACCGCCGCCCGGAAAATCGTCAGGAATTCCTCGCTGGGACGGGTCGGGGTCATGCGGCTCTAGGGCACGTGGTGCGGACATAGGACAGCGCGACGAAACGGCAGAAGCGCGAAGAGCAGGCACGCAAGCGCCCGAAAATGTACGGGTTTTCGCCGCTCTGGGCAACAGGAGCTGACGGCCTGCCAACTTCCAAATTCGCAAGGCGCCCCACGGTGCGCGCGGTGGGTGCCAGGGGCCGCGAACCAAGCCGCGAGGATCGCCATCGGCCGCGTCGAATTGCCTGCGCCTCGACCAAGGGTCAGGAATCACCCGGCTGACGCAATCGGCGATTTTGTGCACCGCAGGCGGCCGTTTCGCGACTTTTAGTTGTGGGGGCGCGGAGCAGTGGGCCGATTGCTTCGAGCCGAGGGGGGCGTGCCGGGGCGTCGGGTGGTATGCGTCGTCTGTTGCCGCATCTTGGCACGTGGCGAAGGAGTGTCGCTGTCGCTCAGAACAACGTCCGGCGTGAAGTCGCTCGCGCCGCCTGCGACGTTGTCTTCCTCTTCCGCCTGGCGGTCGAGCGGTTTGAACACCCGGCCATCGTAAATCGCCAGCGCGTGCAGAGCGTGTCCCAGCGGCCCCACTTCCCAGTCCTGGCTCATCCCGTCGTGCAGCACGCCGGACAGATACTCGACCGCCTTCACGACCTTGGCGGACTGCAATTCGCTTTCGGGCAGTGAGTAAGAAAGCCATTCCAGGATGTGACCGGTTGTTTGAATGCGACGTCCCAGGTCGGGCCGCGCGCCGGGGGCTTTGAACCATTCGGTGCTGAACGAGCCGTCTGGGTTTTGCAGCTTCGTGAATGTGTAGCGGTGATAATCGTCGAGGTATTTCTGGGCGCGGCGGAATTCACCGTTCATCGGCCGCCCCGACGTTTCGCGTTTCCGCACGGCGTAAGCCAGGCCCATCAGGCGGTGCGTTCCTCCGCAAGCGGCCCCCACGATCGGCTGTCCGAGCTCCTCGCGCACGAGTCGCTCGATCGACCACATCTGGCCGGTCGAATTCTTCCACCGCGAATCGATATCCAGGTAATAGCTCAAGCCAATCAGCTTGAACGTCAGCTCCATGCCGGGCTGGCAGCCGAGCTTTTCGGATTCGATCAGATCCTCGAGCGTGAACTGCTGTTTGCCGACTTTGATCGGGCAGTTCGTCGCGATGTCCCACTGGGCGAGGATGGCCAGGAACTGCCCGGGATGACCTTGGACTTGCGGCCCCTTACGCGCCGCCAATTTGCCGTCCGCGACCTCGAGAATGCGGTTGCCTTTGCACTCGCCGTTCCAGCACAGCCAGGAGATGGCGTTCACCATCGGTCCGTCGGGGCCGTTGCGATTCAGATTCGACGCTGCGCCGTACGCCACGATCGAATGCATGACTTCCCACGGGTTGTGATCGCGGGTGTTGAGCCGCTTGTTGTGGTAGTAACCGAGCGTTTCGCGAATGCGCTCGCGGAGCATCGACATGCGCGGGGTCAGCCGGACGATATGCCGCCGCATCGTTTCACTTTGCGGCTGCTCGATCGCTGTGGAAAGGGGACCGTCGGGCGACGGAGCATCGGCCGGCGCCACGGCGTCGGCATCGGTGTCGTCTTCGCAATTGGCGGGGACGCGCGGGCCGCCGTCGGTTGCTGTCTCGTCGGTCGGCGGCGTTCCCAAAATGGACGACGCTGCATCAGCGTCTTTATCTTCCTCAACGAAATTGACGCCGGCCCCCTCAAGACTGATGAACACGCCGCGCTCATCGGTATCGGCCATGGTGCGCGATCGACTGCCCGCGGCGTGTACGCAAGCGGACAGGAGCAGGGCCATCGCGCACCACGTGGTGGCGGCACACAGAGTTTGTCGCTTCATAAAATTCCGATTGCTGCCGACCGGAGGCGCGGAGACCTCCGAGGAAAGATTTCGGGCGAGTGATCATCCAACGCGATCCGCCGCGCACATTTCCGAGCGCGCTTGATCGCCTCGATTTGCTGCGCCGACGGGGTCCTTTGGGCCGGCCCCTTTTCGCAAGGAGTGAATGCGGCCGGTCCGTTTACTTAACTTTGCTGGGATTCGACCAATTTCATTGCCACGGCGCAGAGAGCTCGCGCAGGGTTTGTACTGTTGTATCGGATGAAGCGCGACCAGCCCTTGACGCGTGCAGGCAAATGCCCAAAGGGGATAGCAGGCTTGCAATCGGCATCGCCACAAGGCGTTCGCATTGTATGACTTCGGTGCACGCGGGCAGCGAGCGATCGGCGACCAACTCAGACAGCCGGGGGTGCGTGGGCGGGCAGGGTTTAGTTTGCCTTGCAAACAGGTTGACCAGCATGGCGAGACTGGCTATCCTGCCAAACATGTAAAACAGGTACATGTTTTAACTAAATCGCCATGCGACTCGCCCTGCTTACCGATTACGCCCTGAGAACCCTGATTTACCTCGTCGGTAAGCCCGGCAGAGCCAACATCCACGATGTCTCTGACTTCTACCGCATCTCGCCCCACCACGTGGCCAAGGTTGTCCACCGGCTGGGACGTCTCGGTTACGTGCGCAGTATTCGCGGGGTCGGCGGCGGCATCGAGATGGCCCGCGACCCCGATGACATCCGCATTGGCGAAGTCATCGTGGCCTTCGAGGGGCACATGCATCTTTTGGAATGCGTGGCAACGCCCAAGGTGTGCGTCATTCAGCCGCAATGCCGTTTGCGCGACGTGCTGGCCGAAGCGGAACGGCTGCAACGGGAGTACCTCAACAGCGTGCGTCTGTCGGACATCGTTCAACCAGGGGGCCAATTGGCCGATTTGCCGGTCTACGAGCTGCGCTGACCACGCGCGAGTCGATCCTGCCCTGCTTTCACGCCCTGATTCGGCGGCCGCGGGCCGCCCCGCATCGTTCGATCCCACCTGTCCTTCTGGAGAAGTCGTCATGTTGTCTCGTTCTCGTTCATGGCTGGTTGTGGCGGTGTCTGGCGCAGCGTTAGGTGCGTTCCTTTTAGCGCCTCGATTTTCGGTCGATGCCGGCGAACCGGCGAAAGAAGACACGGCCGTGAAACGCGCTCGCGAGACCACGCGCATGCTCGACGACCTCTACAAGACCGCCGTAGTGCTGATCACCGAGCACTACGTCGAGGTCGATTCCGACCTGCCGGCCGGCACGGCGGCAATCGCGCTGTTTGACGCGATGAAGAAGAAAGGATGGCACGAAGTGCGGCTGTTGGACGCAACCGGCCAGCCCATCGAGGAGAAAAACTCGCCACAAGACGCGTTCGAAAAAGAAGCGGTCAAGCAACTCCTCGCGGGAGAAACCTGGCATGAACAGATCGTGGACCGCGATGGCAGTCGTTTCCTGCGCGCCGCGACGCCCATACCGGTCGTGCTGGCGAAATGCACGATGTGCCACGAGCACTACAAGCAGGCAAAGCCCAACGAGCCGATCGGCGCACTCAGCTACACGTTGAAGATCGACTGACGGGGCGCGCTCGCCGCGTTGCAGGGCAGCAGAGACGATGAAAAAGGGGTCGATCGCGAGTGTTATTGGAATCGCTTGAAGATGCGGGCGATGAACGAAGGCTGCTCCGGCGCCTGTCCGCTCTTGGCGAACTCGCGATAGGCCCCTATGTCATTGCCGAAATCCTTCCCCGAAATTTGCTTGATCGACGCCATGGCTCGATGCTGTAAGGCCGGGTCCTGGTCTTCGAGTGCGTCGCCGAGGGCTGGCAGCGAGGCATTGGCTTTGGCTTCCCCCAAGGCACGCGCTGCAGCGAGGCGGACATCCATGTCGGCGTCTTCGGCGAGGACGCGCGCCAGCTCCGTGGCGGCCAGTGGTCCGCCGTGCCGGCCCAGCCCTTCGCAGGCGGCGATTCTCACGTCGCGCTCGTGATCGTGCAGTCCGGCGGCGAGCATCGCGCCGGATTTCTCGTTAGGGAAATGTCCCAAGGTGCGCAAAACCTGGGCGCGGAGAACCGGATCCTGCTCATGGGCAATGCCCTGTGCCAGCTCTTCCGAAACGCGTTGCTGCAACTCGGGGGTCATTTTCTTGGCGTTGTCGCTGAGGGCGCGCATCTGCTCCATCTTGTCTTTCGGTGTGATCACCTTGGGACCGGGCTCCTCTTTTTTGCCGCCCAGCCAGGTCGGCCTCTTGGGCATGTGCATTTGCGCGCAGCCGCTAGCGAGCCCAACGCTCAACAGTAGCGCTAGCAAATGCCGGGTGTGCCCAGTGCGCATGCGAGACCGAATATGAGGTGAACCCGGGGCAGAACGCCCCCGACCGTGAAAGGAGGGCGGACTATACACGGCCTCCGGACGACCGCCAAGACGATTCCGCCGACGAGCCGCGTGGTACCGGCGACCTGACAGCACCCGAGGCGCTTCCGGTACCCGGGTACACCTGTTTTGGGCCCGCGGCAGCGGCATCGCGGTTTCCGCCGGGTCGCCATTGACCCGATACCCAGCAGACCCCTAGATTCTACACCCGCGAATCCAGGCCAAATCCTTGCCGCTGCCCGAGCCGACACTGCCTGGCGGGCGTACACTTACGCGGTTCTTCTGCTACCGTAGGAAGTAGGTGTTCCGGCCGACGACCGGCAGCATTGCCAGCATCCTTAACGCCCGAATTAGCTTCCCATGGTCGGATTGCGGTGGTCCCTGCCGACGCTTAGCGGTGCGCTGCTCGTGGCGCTTGCCACAAGCGCTCTGGTGCCGGCGCGCGCGCTGGACAAAATCGTGCTGCGCAAGAACGACCGCGAGCAGACCATTCTGGGACAGGTACTGGTCACGGCCGAGGATGGCGGATTGCTTGTGATGTCGGCCGACGGCGCGCTCTGTACCGTGCCGCCGGAGGAATTGGTTTCGCATTCCGAAGACACCGACGCCTTCAAAGCCTACTCCTCGAACGAGCTGGCCTCGCGGCTCTTGGCCGAGTTGCCCGCGGGCTTCGAGGTTCATACGACCAGGCACTACCTGATCGCTTACAACACATCGAAGGCCTACGCGCAATGGTGTGGGTCGCTCTTCGAGCGGCTGTACGGGGCATTCACGAATTACTGGACGCGGCAAGGCTTCGAGCTGCGCGCCCCGGAATTTCCGCTGGTGGCCATCGTGTTTGCCGACCAGGCGTCTTATGCGCACTTCGCGCATGCTGAGCTCGGCGAAGCCGCTTCGTCGATCATCGGTTACTACAGCCTGGCCACGAACCGCATGACGATGTACGACTTGACGGGCATCGAGAGCTTGCGCGCTCCGGGCGATCGGCGCGGCTCGCCGGCGCAGATCAATCTCATGCTCTCGCGCCCCGATGCCGAGCGCACCGTGGCCACCGTAATTCACGAGGCCACACACCAGATCGCTTACAACTGCGGATTGCAAACACGATACGCCGACATACCGCTGTGGATTAGCGAAGGAATCGCCGTCTATTTCGAGACGCCGGACCTTTCCAGTCCCAAGGGATGGCGTGATTTCGGCGGGATCAATCAATCGCGACTGGCGGCCTTCGCCGACTACGCGGAACGCCGCGGCCCCGACAGTTTGCGCAGCCTTATTGCGGACGACAGCCGATTCCGCGACACCTCGAAAGCACTCGACGCCTACGCCGAGGCCTGGGCGCTCAACTATTTCCTGATTCACAAGCGGCCCAAGCAATATCGGGCCTATCTGCAAGTGCTGGCCGCGAAAAAGCAATTGATCTGGGACGAGCCGAGCGAGCGGCTGGCCGAATTCACCGCCGCCTTCGGGAACCTTACGGCGCTCGATACCGATTTTCAGCGGTATATGGCGAAGATGCTGCATTAGCGCCCCGCGGCACGCGCGGGGGGCTACCGTGACGCGGCGCTTGCCCTGCCGGATCGTGTATGCACAATAGGGTCTGTTGAACCTCGGGCCCCGTGCCCAAGCCTGCCCCGCAAGACCCCGCCCGCTTACGACCGCGTGTTCTTTGCTCGTTGTCGAGCCTTGTCGCTCGCGGAGCGAGCCCTCCTCGCCCCCCTTCGCCAGGAATTGCCCCTTATGAAGCGTTACGGTTTGTTCGCCGCGTTGATCGTGAGTACACAGCTGGGCGCGGCCCCGGTGCCGCGCGTTTCCAACGATTGGCCCGCCTGGCGTGGCCAACAGCGAACAGGCGTCTCGCGCGAGCGTGGACTATTAACCGACTGGCCCGACGGGGGACCGAAGCTCGCCTGGCAGGCGGCCGGCATGGGCATCGGCTTTTCGACGCCCGCTGTGGCCGACGGCCGCATTTTCTTGATGGGCAACCGCGACGGCCAGGAAATGATCCTGGCCTTAAGCGCGCGCGAACAAGGGCGCGAACTGTGGTCGGCACCCATCGGTCCGGTGCGGCACGAAGGAGCCGGCTATCCCGGCCCGCGGTCTACACCCACGGTTGATGGCAACAACGTTTATGTGCTGGGCATCAACGGCGACCTGGTGTGCCTGAATGCCAAGAACGGTGCGGGCATCTGGCGCCGTAACCTGGTCAGCGAGTTCGGCGGCGCCATTCCCAATTGGGGCTACAGCGAATCGGTGCTGGTCGACGGGCCGTGGGTCCTCTGCACGCCCGGCGGCAGCGAAGCCACGATCGCGGCGCTCGACAAGGCTTCGGGCGAAACGGTATGGAAGGCCAAGGTCGGCGACCCGGCTCACTACTCGTCGATCATTCGCGCCGACATCGGCGGCGTGAAGCAATACATCCAGTTCACGGCCAAGGGAGTGATCGCGGTCAATGCCGCCGATGGCACGTTCCTGTGGCGCTACGACGCGCCGGCCAACGGCACCGCGAATTGTGCCACAGCGGTGTGCGTCGATAACCAGGTCTTCGCCGCCAGCGGCTACGGCACGGGGGGCGGAATGGTGAAAGTTACCGGCGGCGCGGGCAAGTTCGAGGCCCAGGAAGCGTATTTCACCAAGCGCATGAAGAACCACCACGGCGGCTATGTCGTGGTCGACGGATATCTCTACGGCAGCGACGACCCGGGCGTACTCACCTGCCTCGACCTTGCGACGGGCGAAGTGAAATGGGCCGATCGCAGCTCCGGAAAATGCTCGATCGTCTGCGTCGACGGCCTCTTGTACTGCCGCAGCGAGGCGGGACTGGTGAGCCTGGTAGCGGCCAAGCCGGACGGCTTCGAGCTGCACGGCCGCTTCGAACAGCCGGAGCGGAGTGACGCCCCCAGTTGGCCGCACCCCGTGGTGGCCGACGGCCGGCTGTACCTGCGCGACCAGGACAAGCTCTTGGTCTACGACGTGCGGAAGCCGTAAACCGCGCCGCATTCACAGGCAATACATGAAAATAACAGCCCGAAGCGCCAGCGAGGCGAAGGCGAAAGACCGTCGCTGGCGCTTCGGACTTGTGATGCCAAAGTCAAGTCCTCAGATCTGGTAATTCAGCTCGGGCTCTTCTTCAACTTGCTCGCCGCGCATCCGCAGGCGCGGCTTTTCCAGGACGACGGTCGTCCGCGGCGGAATGCTGCGCGTCAGCCACACGCTGGAACCGATGACGGAATCGGCTCCGATCACGGTCTGTCCTCCCAAAACCGTCGCGTTGGCGTAAATGATCACGCGATCTTCGATCGTCGGATGGCGCTTGTTGCCACGCACGATGTGCCCTTCACCATCGGTCGGGAAGCTGAGCGCGCCAAGCGTCACGCCTTGGTAGAGCTTCACGTGGTCGCCGATCTCGCAGGTTTCGCCGATCACCACGCCGGTGCCGTGATCGATGAAGAAATGCCTGCCGATCGTCGCGCCGGGGTGAATGTCGATGCCGGTGCGCCCGTGAGCCCATTCGGTCATCATGCGCGGAATCAGCGGCACGTCGAGTTCGTGCAGCACGTGGGCCAGGCGATAAACCGTAATCGCCACCAGGCCTGGGTAGCAGAAAATGACCTCATCGGGCGTTTTTACGGCCGGGTCGCCGTCGTAGGCCGCCTGCACGTCGAGCGCGAGCAGGCGCCGCTGCTCGGGTAGTTGCTTGAGGAACTCGACGGTCCTGGCCTGGCCGAGCGCCTCGAAATCCACGGCCTGCTCGCCTTCGCAAGGTGCCCGAGCTTCGTGGCGCAGCGCACGGCCGATTTGCGTCGTCAGCCGATCGTGCAAGCGATCGACCAGCGCGCCAATGTAGTAGCTTACATTGCCCTGGTGCAGGCCTTCTTGCCGCCGGTAGCCGGGATAGATGATCTCTTGCAGGTCTTCGATCACCTGGATGATCACATCGTAGTTGGGTAGCGGGCAGTGCCCGAGGTGGTTGATCGTCCCCACCTCGGTAAAGGTATCAACGATGCGCTCGGTGAGATCGGGAAGCTGCTCTTTCAGACGGGCGTCAGTGGCCATGGCGGATTGCTCTCTGTGCCGGCGGGTACAGTTGGATCGAGGCGCGCCGAAACAATATTCGACAATCGGGCAATCAACACGCAACGAGAACGACGGAGTGCGAAGGGTGTCCGGTTAGCCCGGACAACAACAGCGGCAGGGCGCGACCGCGTGCGTGCGAGGTGAGACGTGCCACGTGCGGAAGCCATCGGTCATGGTCGTGCGAGCGGGCATTTCGTCTTGGTTGGCGAGTAGATGGGCTGGGTTGCGACCGAACGTGCGGTGCTTCGCGGCCGCAGAACCACTGAAAGCCCCCTTACGGGGTGAATCGTAGAAGTGGCATTGGGCAAAATCAAGGTTCCAGGCATTCTCATCGGCGGGGGTAGCGCTGGAAGTTTATTGATTGCAGGCCGTTTAACACGGCCTGCGGACAGGAGTTAGCTAGCACGCGGCCGGCTGACGTTTGCTGGCATACTGACCATTCGCCGAACTTCACGGGTACTTCGGGCATTGCCGCTGAGGCATCGTCCCACAACGGCCCGAAGCGCTAGCGATCGGGGCACTCGCCTTGGTCGTGGCGCACGGCGACTCGGAAACCGCTCTTTGTGCCGTCGCAGGTTCGTGGCACAATCCGCGGGCTTTGAACTTCCTCAGATGACCGAATCCCTCCACCGCCGGCCGCCCTGGTAAATCTGGCGCGTGGTTTTTCGCGAGAACTGCGCAGCGTGTCGCTCGAGAAGACGCTTCATTACCTGGCTTACATCGCGGTGCGGCTGTTCATTTGCCTTGTGCAAGCGGTGCGCATCGAGACGTGCGAGCGCCTGGCCGACGTTCTGGCCACGATCGCGACCGACGTAATTCCGTTACGGCGCAAGCTGGTCGACGAAAACCTGCGGCACGCCTTTCCGGAACTCGACGAGCGCCGCCGCCGGCGGCTGGCCAAGCGGATGTGGAAGCATTTGTTTCTGTTCGTGGCCGAGGTGGCCCATGCCCCGCGCAAGATTCACGAAACGAATTGGCGACACTATGTGCGGCTGAAGGATCCCGACCTGTTGGTCCGCGTGCTGCTCGATAGTCGGCCGGTCATTCTCGTGAGCGGCCACTTCGGAAATTTCGAGCTGTGCGGCTTCATGCTCGGGGTTCTTGGCTTTCCGACGTACACCGTCGCGCGGCCGCTCGATAACCCGTACTTGCACCAGTTCGTCGGACGTTTTCGCGGCGCGACGGGCCAGCACATCATTCCGACCAAGGGGGGCTACGATCAGATTCAGGCCGTGCTGCGCGGCGGAGGCGCGATGGCCTTTCTGGCCGATCAGTACGCCGGAACCAAGGGCTGCTGGGTGCAATTTTTTGGGCGCCCCGCCTCGGCCCACAAGGCGATCGGACTGCTGGCTCTCGATAACGATGCGCCGATGGCCGTCGGCTACGCGATGCGCCTGGGGGAGCCTCTCAAATACGAACTCACGATCTGTGACGTGGCCGATCCGCGCAGTACCACGGATCGCACGGTAACGGGCGTTCGCCCGCTGACGCAATGGTACAGCCGCACGATCGAGGATTTCGTCCGCCTGGCACCCGATCAATACTGGTGGTTGCACGATCGGTGGAAAGACCGCCGAAATCCCAAGCAGCGCAGCCGCCAGGCAGCATGAGGCCGCGCTCTCGTTCGTGCGCGAAGGCGGATGCCTCTATAATCGTCGGTGGTTCGAAGTTCGGGTGGCGTGCGCGTGGCATGCCCGCAGGAAACTTGTCCGTAGGTCCTGGCAAGCCGTCATGTCACGCTGGATTCGTGCGGCCGAGCTGAGCGCATGTCCGCCGGGTGCGGCACTGGAATGCGTCGTCGAGGATCGCATCGTGGCCTTGTTCAACGTCGACGGCTCGATTTACGCGCTCGATGGCGTCTGCCCGCACCAGGGAGGCCCATTGGGCAAAGGATGCCTGACAGGTACGATCATTACGTGCCCGTGGCATGGGTGGCAGTTCGACGTGCGCTCCGGGCAGCATTCGCTGAGCCGATCCATCCGTCAGCCCGCGTTTCCCGTGCGCATTGAGAACGAAGCGATCTGGATCGACTTAGGCGCATAGCGACGGCGCGGCGAAGGCGGCCCGGAAATCGCAGGCATTTGTCAAAACCAAACCGCACTTCGCTCGTGGCCGCAAGATGACCGCGCAAGACCAGCCCACTAGTCGAGTGATCAACGTTGATTAGCTATCGTTCGTTTCGCAACCATGATACGCCGCAATTGATCGAGGTTTGGCGATCCCAGCCGCGTGCGCGCGGCCTGGCGCAACCCGTTTCGGTCGAACTGTTCGAGCAGTTGGTGCTGGCCAAGCCGTATTTCGAGAACGAAGGTTTGATCGTCGCCTTCGACGGCCGCACCGCCGTCGGGTTTGTACACGCCGGTTTCGGTGCGACCGACAACGCCGAAAGTTTGAATCGACGATTCGGGGTCACCTCACTCTTGCTGGTGCGCCCCGAGTCTCAGCAAAGCGCCGTCGGCCCTGACTTGCTCGCCCGCAGCGAGGAGTATCTGCGCTCGCGCGGCGCGGGGGTACTGTACGCGGGCGGAATCCGACCGCTCGACCCCTTTTATCGTGGACTATACGGTGGCAGCGAAATGCCCGGCGTGCTGGCCTCGGATTCCTTTGCCAATGGCCTCTACCGGGCGCATGGTTATCGAGAAATCGATCGCGTGGTCATGCTCGAGCGAGAGCTGGCGAGCTTCCGGCCGCCGATCGATCGGGCGCAAATGCAAATCCGCCGCACTTCAATCGTCGAAGAGGTTTCCGACGCCCTCCCGCGCAACTGGTGGGAAGCGTGCGCGCTCGAGCACTTTCAGGTCATCGCCTTTCACCTTTGCGAGCGCAACGAATCGTGCCCCGTCGCCACTGCGCGATTCTGGTTGCTGGAAACATTCGCAGCCGGTTGGGGTGTGCAGGCCGCGGGCCTGTTCGAGTTGGAAGTCGCTTCGGACCATCGGCGGCGAGGACTCGCCACGTTTTTACTCGGTGACGCGGTTCGTCGTCTCGCCGCCCAGGGAATCGGACTGGTCGAGGTCGCGACCATGGCGGGCAACGCGGCCGCCCGCGCGCTCTATGAAAAGCTCGGCTTTCGCGAGGTCGACCAGGGAATCGCCTACCGCAAGGAAGGCCCCGCTGTCTGAGAATTCGCAGGCCGCGAAAGCGTTCATGCCTCCCTCTGGCGGCGTAATCTGCGCAAACTTTTCCGCCCCTGGCGCGGTCAGAGCGCATTTCAAGTTTGGGCCGCGCGCACGGAACATTTTCTGCTTCTTACCCATCTGTTAGCCCGCTGTGAGCATTTCGCGATTGCAGCGAATATTCGTGGGCGAGCGCTTGGAGCGGTTGTAGCGGACCTGCCGATAGTGCCGGTAGGAGAGTTCAAAGTCTGGCCGAAACCCGCCGGCCATTGCCCGCAAGCGCAGGACGCAAAAGGGCGTCTCGCGCGAGCAAACCTTTCGACCCACTCGGCAATGGTTCGCGCCCTGTACCGCGCCAGGACATGGCTCGTCACGCGTAGGGACCATCACGCCGGCCCGGGCCCGGCGCGTGCGTGCCAACGGTTGCGAGTTGATACCCGCCGCTGCGCGCTCAACGACAGCGCAGCGAGATTACAACATGGTGAGGGCGAAAGGCCCCGAAGGCGTTATGCAGATATTTGCGCGAGTTATTTTGCTCGGGGCATGTCTCGCGACCACACCGGCGGTCGCGCAGCCATACGGCAGCACGATCGGCAGCGAGCGGATCGTTCCGTCCATGTCCGATCAACGACAATCATCTTCGGTTGCTCCTGGCGTAGCGCCAATGAGCGCTGGAAGCTTCGCGGCGCAACCACCCGCCGCCAGTCCAGTCGCGCCGACGATGGCGCCGAACACAGTGCCCGCTATGGGGCCACCGCCGGCAATGGGTTATTCACAGCAACCGGCGCTTGCGCCTGCTGCGACGGCTCTGCAACCGATTGTGCAGCCACAAGGGGATGCTCGCATCGCCGCGCCAGCTCCCGCTGTGGGATTGTTCCCCGTAGCGCCGCCTCCGCTGGGCAACGTGACGGCCGTGCCCTTCGCTGGCGCGCCGAGCGCACCGATTGCCAATCCCAACATTCAGCTCATGGCGCAACAATCCCTTGGCGGGCAGCAGCCCAGCGTGGTGTATGTGCCTGAACGAGCCGCCGCCTCGGCCGGTGCTCCGTCGGCAACTCCAACTCCGCCAGCGCCTCCGGCGCCGCCTGCGGGGCCTCCGCAAGCGGCTCCTACCGAGCCTCCTGCCGAAGCGCAGGCGATGGCCGACGCGGCTAGCACGGGGGCCACGACCGCGCCCTCGATCGATGTGCAACGTTTCGATAAATGGATCGGCTCGAACTATTACTCTGGCGGTTGGACCGGTGGCGGCTGCCAGTACTGTCCCTGTTACGTCCGCGGTGAGTACCTGGCCTGGTGGTTCACCGGCGACCATTTGCCGCCTTTGGTCACGACCAGCCCCGTCGGCACGCCCGCAAACGAAGCGGGCGTATTAGGCCAGCCCGGCACGAGCGTGATTTTTGGTGATCAACCAACGAATGGCGGCGTGAAGATGGGCGCCCGAATCACGCTGGGCGCCTGGATTGCGCCCTCGGCGCGCTTCGAGCTCGAGTGGTTCGGACTCGGTGGCAACAACACCTCGTTCAGTGCCAATACGGACAGTACGCCCATCATCGCGACGCCGCATTTTGATCTCTCGAACGGCACCCAAACGGCCTACCTGCTCGGCTATCCGGGCGTGGCGTCCGCGTCGATCACGGCGCAGGAAACGAGTTTCTTCAATGGTGCCGGGGCCCACCTGATGCGCGACAGCTTCAGCAATCGCACCGAAGGGGGCGGCCTGTTTCGCTTCGGCGGACTCGTCGGCTTTCGCTACCTGGGGCTATACGAAAAGCTGACGATGAACAGCTTCACGGACCTTACGGGCGGCGCCACCACCGCCGACGCGTTTCGCACGACGAATAGCTTTTATGGCGGCAACTTCGGCCTGTACGCCTGGAACCAACGTGGCCGCTGGAACTGGGAAACGATCGGCCGGCTGGGGCTGGGCACGACGTCGGAGCACGCCACGATCTCGGGCTCGTCGTCGGGACTGTCACAGGCGGGCGGAGCAGGCTTGTTCGCCGTCCCGTCGAACATCGGGAGCTACGTTCACGACGTTTTCGCGGTGGTGCCGCAACTCGAGTTGAAGCTCGCTTACTCGATCACGCCGCGCTGGACCGCGCGGGTGGGCTATGATCTCTTGTTTTGGAACCGTGTGGCCCGCCCCGGCGAGCAAATCAATCCCGCATTCAACCCCGTCCAATTGTCCGGCGTGGCCGTGCCGTCGACGTTTCGCTTTCAAGAGAGCGGCTTATTGATTCAGGGCGTCAGCTGCGGAGTGGAGCTGCGTTACTAAGCCCTGCAGAGACCGACCGACTTCGACGGGGTGGGCGCTAATTCGTCCCTTGCGATTTGCCCAGCTGCGTCAGATGGTCGACTAGCACCTGGTCGGGATGCGGCATCGAACGCGCCACGACGGTCGACAGCGGCTCAGGCGGTCCATCGCGGCGGATGGTACGCAAGAAATCTTGCACCAGCTCGCGGCGCTGAGGGATCGTTTCCAGGAGCATGTGCATCCACGCCCAGCACTCGGCGTAATCGGCCTGCTTCATGTCCGAGGCGCTCGTGATTTGTTCGAGCCTCGTCAGGTTGGGACGCCAGCCGTCACGAGTCATGAGTGTGTTGAGCAGCGTCACATGCGGCCGGTTCAAGCCCGCGTCGCCGCGCGGCGTTTCGAAGTATTCGGCCAATCCCTCATCGAGCCATAACGGCAGCGAGGGGAACGACGCGTGCAGGTAGCCATGCGTAACTTCGTGACGCAGATCCTCGGCCACACGATCGCCACGGTGGGCGTACACGGCCAGTGAGTTTTCCTGCTGCACGAAGAAGGCGCGACGATCCGGGAATTCGGGGTAATGTTTCGCCAGGAACGCCTTGAAACGCTTCTCATTCTCGAACAGGTATACGTGGATGGGTTCTTTGGAAAGTTGCAGGGCCAATGTGGCGGACAGCGCCTCACGCAGGGCGCGCAGCTCATCGAACAAGCGATCCTGCTTGGCGAGGCGCGAATCGCTGTGAATCACTAGCTGATCGAGCACCACCGCATGGCGCACCGGGAGCGCCGCGGAACGCTCGATGACGCTCGCGCAACCCGCGGCTATCGCAGCCAGAAGAGCTCCCGACACGAAACCGCGTCGAGAGATCGTGACCCCTGAAGGATGAACCACTGTTCGCCTTTACTGGTTCCCAAACGCCCACTACCGGGCGGGCGGAATGTTACCAAGTCGGCGAAATTGGCAGAAGGCCAAGCCGGGTTCGTGCTAGCAGTGCCACGTTCATGCCTGCAAGTGGCTCCTGGGGCCGGCGCTTCGCAATGCGCGAACCTTGGTTCGCTAGCGATGCCGACATCGGTCTCAAATCCAGCGCCGCACGCGCGCCTGGTAGGCGCGGTACTCCTCGCCAAACGTCTCGCCCAGCATCGCTTCCTCGACGGGAATAACATTCACGGCGATCACGGCGACAAAGACGGGCACCAACAGCCAGGGAGTGAGCACGCCAAGCATGAGGGCCACGCCTGCCAGCAGCACCGTCATGGCTACGTAGATCGGATTGCGGGTCCAATGGTAGGGGCCAGCGGTCAAAAGGTGACTTGACGTGTGACCCGGTCGGATGGCTGTCTTGTGCCGGGCAAAGAGCCGGGCGGCGACCGCCCCCAGCCCGATCCCTCCCAACAGAGGTACCAGGCCGAGCCAATTCCAGGGCGCAGGAATGATGGTCGGCCCCGGCACCAGCCAGGCCAGCACGATCATGCCCGCCACGGCGGCTAACAGATACACTGGTGGCACGACGCGGACCCGTGGACTCGATTTTTCGGCTGCAGCTTGCTGAGCCATGTTGCTCCTCGACTTTTTTGATTCACCAGTATTCCTGGGCTGCACTTTTAAATGGGGTCGAGCTTTGCCTAGCGGAATCCGCCCGAGATGTAGAACGATTCGCCGGTGACCCATTCCGAGTCGCTCGAGGCGAGAAACACCGCGGCCGGAGCGATATCCTTGGGCTGGCCGATGCGCCCCAGTGGTGTGTGCGCTTCGACCTGCGTGCGGAATTCACTCTCGTCAATGCCGGCCGCGCGAAAGCCTTCGGTTTCTACCATGCCAGGATTGATCGAATTGACGCGAATCTTCTTGGGTCCCAGCTCTTGGGCCAATGATCGCGTAATGGCATTCACCGCCGCTTTCGTCGCGCTGTACACCGAGCCGCCCGGCACGGGAGAAGCAGCCACGACCGAGCTGATGTTGATGATCGAACCGCCCGCCGCATCGAACTGCTTCACGGCCGCCTGCGTTGCCAGTAGCAGCCCGAGCACGTTCAGGTCGAATTGCTTGTGATAATGCTCGGCGGTGATATTTTCCAACGGGGCAAATTCGTAGATGCCGGCGTTGTTGACCAAGATATCCAGGCGGCCGAATTCCTTCTTTGCCGTGGCCATCAGCTTCTCGATATCGGCGGCCTTTGACATGTCGGCCTGCACGGCGAGGGCTTTGCCGCCGGCCTTCTGAATCGTGGCCACGACCCGATCGGCTCCCTCTTTGCTCTTGGCATAGTTAACGACGACCGCGGCACCGGCGGCGCCCAACTCGGCGGCGATTTCGGCGCCGATGCCCTTCGATGCGCCGGTAACGACGGCGACTTTGCCGGCAAGTTTTCCAGCCATTGCGAGTTCTCCTGTGCTATGTGTGACCGCGCTGATTGCAGGAGAATCGTAGGCGACGCGACAAGTCCTGGGAACGTACCGCCGTGGATGCCTATCCCTCACAAGTGCGGAACCAGCGATGAAGACGCTCGCAACCGCGGGGAAGGGAGGCCGGCGCGCAGCAATTGCTTGACGTCTGGGCCGGACCTGACGAACAGGACAGCGCAGCGAGACGCCGCCCACCGCGCGTCAGACGAGAAGCTCAGGTGGCGCCTGCACCCGTCCGCTCGGCAATCAGCGCATCGAGCTCTTGCTTCAAGCGGGGCAAGATGGCGTCGTAGGGAAACGCGCCGAGCTCGGCCGGGCCACGCTTGAGGTTCACGAAGTTCGGCCCGCACCACAAGCCCAAGTCGGCATCGTCCGTTTCACCGGGGCCGTTCACGCGGCAGCCCATCACGGCGATCGTGATGGCGTGCTGGCGCGCGTATTCGGTCATCTGCTTGACATCCTGGGCCAGCTCGATGAACGCCTCGTTTTCGACGCGCGAGCAGCTAGGGCAACTGATGATGTTGAGCGTGTTCAGGCCGAAATCGACGACGCTGCGTACCCTGCCCGCGGCGATGTCGGCCAGGATGGCGCGGCCCGCCGCGATCTCCTCGGGCTTGCGGTTGTTCGGCACCGTCAGCGAAACGCGAATGGTGTCGCCGATGCCGCGGCTGATCAACTGCTCGAAGGCGATGCGGGTCTTGATGATGCCGTCGGGCGGCATGCCCGCTTCGGTCACGCCGAGATGTAGCGGCACGTCGGGTCGGGCCTCGGCAAAACGGCGATTCACCTCGATGACCTTGGCGGGATCCGAATCCTTGAGCGACACGCAGTACCGCGTGAAGCCGAGCGAATCCAACAGCTCGCAATGGGCAAGCGCGCTGGCCAACATCGGCGAGATCGAATCGTCTTCGGCGAACTTGCCGGCCATGGCCGGATCGACCGAGCCGCAATTCACACCGACGCGCATGGCGCAATCGTTTTCGCCGGCCACGTCGGCCAGGAAGCGCACCTTGTCCTGCCACGGCTTGCTGCGCTCATGATGGTAGAGATGGCCCGGGTTGTAGCGCACTTTGTCGACGTGCGGGGCGACTTCCGTGGCCAGGCGATAGTTTTCTTGCAGGTCGACGGACAGATTGGCACGCGTCTGCTGGCGAATCTCGGCCAGGGCCGCCGCGTCTTTGCCGTTGTCGACCGCGATCCGCACCACGTCGGCACCGGCGTCGACCAAGGCATTCACCTGACCGACCGTGGCCGCGATGTCCTGCGTATGCGTGGCTGTCATGCTTTGCACGGCCACCGGATTCTCGCCGCCGATCGTACACGAACCAATGCGGACCGCCCGAGTGGGGTTTCGCTTGACTTCCACGGAATTCGACTCCGATTTTCCTGCGGCACTACGATATCTCGTAACCGCAAACGAGGGCGGGCCTTAATTGGCAGATTTTTCCGGTGCGAGCAACGCAGCCATTTCCGGCTGATCCATATTCTCGGGCGTGGCAATGAACTCGCCGGTGGAAACGCGCTTTTCGACCGATTTGCCACGCACGTGCTCGACCAAGGTTTTGACGCCCAGGTATCCCATCTTGATCGGATCCTGCAAGACGATGCCCGACACGGTCCCTTCGCGCATGGCCTGGATCAGCCGGGCGTTGGGGTCGAAGGCAATGAACTTCACCTTGCCGGCCAACTCGGCATGTCCCTGCAGGGCGCCGAGCATGCCGGTGCTGTTCGGTTCGCAAACGGTGAAGATGCCGTCGACCTGGTCGCCGTATTTCAGCAGCATTTGCTGGCTGACCGAAAGAGAGTCTTCGAACGACGTACCGCTGAACTGATCGCTGGAGAGAATCTCGACATTGGGAAACGGCTTGAGCCCTTTGAGAAATCCTTCTTCGCGCTGCTCGGTGCTTTCGCTGCCGGGGTTGTATCGCAGCAGGATGACCTTTGGATGGGGCCGGCCCTCGAGCATTTTGGCCATGGTCTGCGCCGCCAGCTCGCCGCAGCGGAAATTATCCGTCGCCACGTAACTGACGATGTCCGTTTCGTCGGCCAGGGCGCTATCGAAGATCACGGTGGGAATCCCCTCGGCTTTGGCGCTGCGCACGGCGGCCACCAGTGCTTGCGAATCCAAGGGCGCCAGGCAGATCCCGTCGACCCGACTGGTGACGAAATCCTGCACCAGCGAAATCTGCCCTTCGCGATCGCTTTCCTGCAAGGGCCCTTTCCAGATCACTTCGACGCCGCCCAATTCCTGCGCCGCTTTCTCGGCGCCGGCGTGCACCGATCGCCAGAACTCGTGCGTGGTCCCCTTGGGAATGACGGCAATGCGCAGCAGTCCCGTCCGGGGGCCGCTGCCGCCCGAGGGGGCTTCGGCACCGCAACCTGCGGCCAAGATAATGCACGCCAGAAGGGGGAACAGTTTCTTCACCGCCGGTCTCCTCCGGATCGCGCCCGGGAGCTAGGGTCGCTCAACGATGATGTCCGCGCCCGCGACCGTGACCGCGCCGCCCGCGCGAGCCGGACGAGCCGCTGGGGTTTTTGGCGCGGGCTTCCATGTTCGTGGCCACGATCATGCCGATGGCCTCGTCCCAGGTGGGAATGCCGCGATGATGCGTCTTGAAATCCACGTCGTCATCGTCGTCGAGATCGGCGTGCTCGCCGTTGTTCACTCCGTGCAGAGAATCGCTGTCGTCGCGCAGAGAGATATCCAAATCGTCGCTGTCGTCGTCACGATCGTCTCTTTCCCGGTCAGCCCTCCCGCGATCATCGGCGGGCGACTCGGCGCGCGTGCGCTCGCCACGTGGGTGATCGGCACGCGAACGATTTGCGTCGCGCGAGTCGCCGTCACGGCGACCGCCGCGGCGGCGACGGCGACGGCGCGATCGGCCAGGACGCTCTTCGCCCGACTCACCCGCCGCAGGTGCAGGGGCACGATCTTCGATCGCTTCGCCCTCTTCTTCATCCCGCGGTTCGACCGTTTCGTCGACCGCGGCGGAATCGACGTCCCATATCTCTGGTTCGCGCGACGGCGACTGCGGGCGGTCGCCCCCGCGACCTCGGCCGCGGCGACGACGGCGGCGACGGCGACCTTTGCGTTCGCCTTCGTCCGCGGCTTCGCCAGCGCTCTCGGCCGGCTTGCCGCCCACGAAGAACTCGAGCGTCTCCTCGACCTCTTCAAAGACGAAGCTGCTCCGCACCTCTTCCACTTCGAAAGACGGCTCGGCGGGCGACGACTCACGAAGAGCCTGTGGCTCCGCGCGGCGGATCTCTTCGCGATGGGGCTCTTCGCGCCAGGCGGGCAGCGATTCCGCTCGACTCTCGTACGTCTCGCGCGGCCGCCGCTCTTCGCACCGCTGCTCCTGAGGGCGCTGCTCCTCGCGCCGCACTTCCTCACGACGCCGTTCTTCCCGTCGAGGGGCGTCGTCGGCATGACGCTCGCGCGGCGGGCGCTGCTCTTGGCGGGCAGGCTCCTCGCGCGGCTGACTGCGCTCACGCGGTGGAGTAGTGGCCGGGGCCGGCGTCACTCCCAAATCGGCTGCCAGAGCCGACCAATCCGAAGCCGGCGGCTCGCTCCGCGGCGCGTCGCGCACGCGACGTGGCGCCGGCGGGGGGACGTGGGCAACGGGCTTCGGCGGCGCAGGCGGAGGTGCCTCCGCGCCTAGCTCCTTTGCCAAATCGGACCAATGGTTGGATTCTGGTTGATCGGTCATGCCCGTCGTGCGTTCGTTGAATTTGGCGAAAAGAAAGGCGCGCCCGGGATGCCCCCCTCGAGCGCGGTAAACCGCCAGTATAGAGGCCTATCGCCGCGTTGTGAAGTAACGACGCCGCACCGAGTTAGGCCACGTCGTGCACGGCTCGAAACAAGGATGCGCAAGTGGCCCGAAAATGACTGCTGACCTAGAATTACGGGGCGAGCAACTATGGGCGCACGAGCCGTCCTTTCCGAGCGCCTGATGTCTCCTGGTGGGTCCGGTCCGGACGCGCCGGGGCGGTCGCAGTGAGCGAAAACCTTTCTTTCGCGAGTGCGCGCGATGAAACTCGATCCTGATGCTCGTCACGCGAGTTCCGCAGCCGCGGCGATCCCGGCGTTCGTCGAGGACGTCGAGATTCGCGGGCATATTATCGACAGCCTGATTCTGCCCAAGGTCCTCGATCTGATCACCGGTTTGGGCGGCTCGTTCCGCATCAAGCAGATCGCGATTGGCCAGGCGCGCACCGACGTCAGCCACGCGTTGGTCGAGGTGCAAGCGCCCACGGCCGAGGCGTTGGCGGCGATCATTGCCGAAATCGCCGATCATGGCGCGGTCCCCACCGTTTCTCAAGATTGCCGGCTGGAGGCGGCCGACATGGACGGCGCCTTTCCCGAGGGCTTCTACAGCACGACCAACCAGCGGACCGAGGTGCGGATTTCGGGGCACTGGCACGAGGTCGACGTGCAGGAAATGGATTGCGGTATCGTCGTCTCGGCCGATCGCAAGCACGCCAAATGCCTGCCCATGATCGACGTGCGCCGCGGCGATTCGCTCGTCGTGGGCCACGCCGGCGTGCGTGTCTTTCCACCCGAACGCGCCGTGCAGCACCATTTGTTCGAGTTCATGGGCAGCAATGTCTCGACGGAAAAGCCCAAGACGGTCGCCATCCGAGCGATCGCGCGCGAACTGGCGAACAATCGCGCCGCCGGCGGCCGCACGCTGCTGGTCGGCGGCCCGGCGATCGTACACACTGGCAGCGGGGCGCATGTCTGCCGGATGATCCGCGACGGATACATCGACGTGCTGTTTGCGGGCAATGCCCTGGCGACGCACGATATCGAGCAGGCCTTGTTCGGCACGAGCCTCGGCGTTCACATGGCGCACGGCAATCCCACCGAGGGAGGCCACGAGCACCACTTGCGGGCGATTAATCGCATTCGCCGCGCGGGCGGCATTCGACAAGCCGTGGAGTCGGGACTGCTCACCTCGGGCATCATGTATGAGTGCGTGCGGAATCACGTCGACTTTTTACTGGCCGGCAGCATTCGCGACGACGGGCCTCTGCCGGAGGTGATCACCGACTCGCTCGAGGCGCAGCGGCAAATGCGCGAGGCGGTGCGCGACGTCACGTTTTGTCTCATGATCGCCACCACGCTGCACTCGATTGCCGTGGGGAATTTGCTGCCCGCCTGGGTCAAGGTGGTGTGCGCGGATATCAATCCTTCTACGGTGATCAAGCTGGCTGACCGCGGCACGTTTCAAACCGTGGGCCTGGTGACCGACGTCGAACCGTTTCTGCGGGCGCTAGTGCGCGAGCTGGCCGATATCGAAGCGGAGGCCAGCGTATGATTCCGCCGCGCATCTTGATGTGCCAGCCCGACTTTTACGGCATCGAGTACGAAATCAACGCCTGGATGCATCGCGACCATCCGGCCGATCGGCCAACGGCACGCGCGCAATGGATATCGCTTCGCCGCGCGATGGAAGAAGCCGGAGCCATGGTCGAGATACTGCCGGCCGTGGCGGGTCTGCCCGACCTGGTCTTCACCGCAAACGCGGCGATCGTTTATCACAACCTGGCGATCGTGGCCCACTTTCGTCATGCCGAACGTCAAGGGGAGGAAACCTATGACGAACGCTGGCTGACGGAGCACGGCTTTCGCGTCGAGCACCTGCCGCCGGGAATGTACTTCGAAGGGGCGGGCGATGCACTGTTTTGCGGTGAGACACTCTTCGCCGGGTACCGGTTGCGCAGCGAATTTCGCGCGCACAACTGGGTCGGGCAGCGCCTCGGTTGCCGCGTCATTCCGTTGGAGCTAGTCGATCCCTACTACTACCACCTGGACACCTGTTTCTGCCCGCTCGCGCCAGGCGTGGCGATCTACTACCCGGCGGCTTTCGACAATTACGCCGCGACGGTGCTGCGCGACATGGTGCCGGAACTGATCGAGGTCAGCCGGGTCGAAGCGCAGCGCTTTGCCTGCAATGCCGTAGTGATCGGGCGGACGGTGATCACGAATACCGGTTGCCCGGAGTTGCATCGCGCGCTGGGCGAGCGCGGCTACACGCCGCGTGAAACGCCACTCGATGAATTCGTGAAAGCGGGCGGCAGCGCCAAATGCCTCACGCTGCGGCTCGACGGCGAAGACGCCGCGAGCTGGCGGAATCTCTCCGCGCCGAGCGCGGCGTGAAAGCGTCGCGCGGGAGACGGACCGCACGCGCGTGCTTATTCCGCCTGCGGCGGAAAAGCATGGCACGAACCCTTCGACGCGTTGGCAAGCGGTGCCGCTGGTCGCTTGTCGACCTGTGATCGTGTCTCAGTCAGCACTGGTGGGCGAGCCACCAGTGACACCCCTAAGCTGGTCCTGAAACTGCGTCGAACGTGTCTTCAGACGTCGGTGTCGTAGACGCGCACTTGTCGCCAGGTGGGCTTGTTCGCTTCGATGAACTTCACGTGCCGCTCGTGGACCTGGTACTTATCGTGAGCCGCGCGGTCGGCGAAAATCACGTGCAAACCGACGTCGAAGAGGCGGTCGTTCACCGGACGATCCAGATCCGCAAGCGTCCCGCAGCCGAAATAGGTCACGCCGGGATGGTCGGTCAGGTATTTCTTGCACTCCGACAGCAAGTGATCGATGTTGGCTTTCGTCGGCTCTTTGAGCGTGAAATAGACGTTGTGTACGAGCAAAGATGTTTCTCCTGCTGAAAGTGAAAAGGACGCAAGCGCCGAAGGCCGCCATTCATTTGGCCGACTGCGCGGGAATATCTTTGAGACCAATTGGTCGGCCATCGAGGTGCCAGGCCGGATCGATGGCAACGCCCAGGAACGTGAGCGCCGTGACCGGCACGTCAACCAAGTACGTCGTCTCGTCCAGCGGCCCGCGCTTGGCGTCCGGGCCGCTGACGATGACGAAGCTATTGCGAATCTCGGGCACGTTATGCCCGCCGCCGTGGCCGGTTCCTTTACCGCCATGATCCGCCGTGACCAGGACGAGCCAGTCTTCTTTGTCGAAGGTTTTCCGCGCATGCACGGCGTCGACCACCATGCCGATGTAGCGGTCCGCGTTTTCGATCGCCTGGATGTAGCTCGGTACCGTCGGATGAAATCCGTCCTTGTGACCGGTTTCGTCAACCTGGCCGATGTACAGGAACAAGACCGTGGGATCAGCCTCGGTGAGGTGTTTGACGGCGGATTTGGCGGCCATCTCATCGGCGCGCACATAGTCCTTCCCAACCGGTGGATAAAGCTCGCGAACGTCGGCGGCGCTGACGATGTGCTGCTGAATCGGAATCCAACTGACGATCGACACCGTCACGGCATCCGGCCGCTTTTCCTTGAGGCGCGCGAAGAAGTGCGGATACTCTTCGTAGTGCTTGACCTTGAAATCGTTGTCCAGCACACCGTGCTTGTCGGCCCACACGCCGGTCAAAATGCTCGACCAGCCGGGGCCACTGATCGTGTCATTGCCCTGATAGCGGTCCCCCAGGATCTGGCAATCGGCATCGTAGCAGCCTTCGGCCATGAGGCGATCCAGGTGCGGCGCGTTGGCGGCCTGAATCGAGTCGAAGCGGCAACCGTCGATGCCGAGGAAGAGAACCTTTTTGGTCTTCGCGTTTGCGGCTCCCGCAGCCGGGGCCAGCACGCCGGCCATGAACGAGACAACAAGGCAGAGCGAGAAGCATCGCGGACGCATGTATAAGACCCTCGTCTAAAGCGGCGACGCCGAGCGAGTCCCTCGCGAGCGCTTCGCGCCTGGTGTGTCGCCGGCGGTGTTCGTCACCGGCGCACGATAAATGGCCGGAACGTTGAAATCAAGCGCGGGGAAATCAAGCGCGGGCTCGGGCGGCAGCACGGCGCGGCTCACGCGCCGGGGCCGGTCGAATCTTCCATCCCTTCGATGTAACGGCGCAGGCGCTCGACTTCGTCCTCGACGTGCCGAAGTCGCAACATGATTTCGACACGTTTCAACAGCTCGAGCTTGTTGACCGGTTTGCTGAGGAAATCGTCGGTGCCGGCGTTGACCGCCCGCTCGATGTCCCCCAGCTCGTTCAGTGCCGTGACCATCAGGATCATGATACCGCGAGTGGCCGGGTCGCCCTTGAGCTGCTTGCAGACCTCGAAGCCGCTCAGCTTCGGCATCATGATGTCGAGCAGAATCAGGTCGGGTTTGAAGGAAGCGACCTTATCGAGCGTGTCGCGGCCGTCAACCGCTACGGCTGTCTCGCAGTCGAGGCCGGCCAGGTAGACTTCCAGCAGCTCGACGTTCGTTGCATTGTCGTCGGCGATCAGGATGCGGCTCTTACGCGAGGCGGCCATCGAACTGGGTTTCCCTTCCACAACAAGAACGAGCGCGACGGAGCACGAGAAAGCCCGCGCGACGGCAGAGATTATAGCGATACGACGGGCGCCGCGATAATGGGTCAGCGTAGGTGCGCGACCTCAGGGCGCCTGGCAGAGAGTCGGCTCGCATGCTTATTCGCCTTTGGCGAAAAAGCACGGCGCACGGATCGTCTCGCGATAGCGACCGCTTACGCCAACAGCCCGTGTACCACTTCCGCCTTCACCAGCTCGCGCGGCTGGTTCAGGTGGTTGTAGACGATCGTCGCCGGGTCGATGCCGACCGAGTGATAGATCGTGGCCAGCAGCTCGCCCGGATGAACGGGGTTTTCCAGCGGGCCGCTGCCGGTGGCGTCGCTCTTGCCATGGACGTAGCCGCGCTTGATGCCGGCGCCTGCCATGCACGCCGTGTAGCAATACGGCCAGTGATCGCGACCGTCATCGCTGTTGGTATTACCGGAGGTGCTGACGCCGCGTTTCGGGCTGCGGCCGAATTCTCCGATCGCCAGGACCAGCGTTTCGTCGAGCAAGCCCCGCTCGTCCAGATCGGCAATCAGCGCGGAGAGCCCGCCGTCGAGCATCGGGGCGCACTGGTTCTTCATGCGACCCGACAGGCCGACGTGTACGTCGAACGAGTGGTTGTCGCTGTTGGCGACTTTCGGCCAATTGACCTCCACCACCCGCGTGCCGGCTTCGACCAGGCGGCGAGCCAAAAGCAGGCTTTGCCCGAAAGTGTTGTTGCCGTATCGCTCGCGGGTGGCGGCGGTTTCACGCCCCAAGTCGAACGCGTCGCGCGCGCGGCCCGAGATCACCAGGCTCAGGGCCTTGTCGTAATATTCATCGAGATCGTAGCGCGCCGTGGCTTGCTCGATGGCGGGCATGCCGCCGGCGATCACGTCGCGCAGCTTGGCGCGGCGCTCGAGCCGTGCCGAGGAAACCTCGGGACGTAGCTGCAAGTCGTCGACCTTGATGCGCGACATCTTGGCCATGTCCATGTCGTCGCCGGCCGGATACAGGTAATAAGGATCGAACGCGCGACCAAGGAATCCGGCCGTGCCCGCCTTGCCCACCACGTTGCTCTCCTGCAGCGGGCGGGGCATCATCACGAACGGCAGCATCGGCACGCTCGTCGGCTTCAACCGAATGATGTTCGACCCGAAGTTCGGAAAATCCTTCGGGCTGGGCGGCTCCAATTGCCCCGACGCGCTCACGCGATCGGTCGTGTAGCCGGTCAGCATCTGGTAGATCGCGGCCGTGTGATTAAACAGACCATTGGGCGTATAGCTGACCGAGCGAATCAGCGTCAGCTTGTCGGTCACCTGCGCCAGCTTGGGCATCAGTTCCGTGACCTGCAGGCCGGGCGTCTTCGTGTCGATCGGGTTGAAGACGCTTTTGACGTTGTCCGGCACGTTCGGCTTCGGATCCCACAAGTCGAGATGGCTGGGTCCACCTTGCAGGAAGATCATGATGACGCTTTTGGCTTTTCCCCAACCTGGGCCACCGGCGGCGGGCGAAGCTTCGGCGGCGGTGCTGCGATGGCGGAACATATCGGCCAGCGACAGGCCGAGCATGGCCGAGCCGCCCACGCGCAACAGCTCGCGGCGGTTGACCCCATCGCACGTGTCTTTGCCAGCCAGTCCGGGGATTACGAGCATCGCCGACTCCTCCCGATCGAAAGGTTCAAAGTGTTCTGTGGCATGAGCGTGCCGCGGTGCAGACGCGCCGTGGCACGATTGGTAGTTCTGCAGGAACTTCAGGCAGGAACCAGCAGTATAGAGCCCCCGAAAATGCGATGTCAACGTTATGACGCAGGGAAACCTAGGTAAATAAAGGGTTTGCGCCGAATTCTGACCGGTTCGGTCGAAAGCCTCGGCTTGCGTCGGTTTCCTCTAAAATCTTGCACGGGTCGGCAAGCCGGGCCGTGAGTGACACCCCTGTGCCCTACCAGCTTTCGACCGCCAGTGCATGTTCGGCCAGGAAGGTCTCCAACTCGCCGCGCGTAAACACACTTTCCGTGGCACTGATCGACCGCACGCAACTGGCTCCCAGGGCGCTGGCCCAGGCAAGGCAGCCGCGCGGATCGCAGCCGGCCAATAATCCGGCGATATAGCCGGCGTCAAAGGCGTCCCCCGCGCCGGTTCCGCCGACGTAACTGACGGGATAGACGCCGGCGTGCAAACGATCGGTTTTCGAGACCAACACCGTTCCGTCACCGCCGCAGGTGATTACGACCGTGCCGGCGCCCGCATCGCGGAATCGCGCCGCCTGTGCGCGAGGATCCTTAAGGCCCGTGATCGCCGCCGCCTCGTCGGTGTTGGGCAGAAACAGATCCGTTTCGCCGAGCACCGGGGCCAGTTGCGCCCAATGATCGCCTGGTCCGGGCAACACGATGTCGAGAACGGTCGTCACGCCCCAGCGACGGGCCTGGCGAAAGACTTCGGCCAATTCTTCAGCCGCAAGCGCCGGCATGAGCAGATAACCGCCGACGTAAAGGACCTTGGCGGCGCGCACGCGCTCGAGCGGAATGTCGCCCGCCGTGAAACGGGCGTTCGCTCCCATGGTGTGAACGAAGCGCCGATCCTGCCCGCGCACGTTCACGATCAACGTGCCCGAGGTGCCGACGCCGGCCGGTCGGCGGACGCTATCGGTTTCGACGCCGCCGGCTTCGAGCGTTTCGACAATGAATTGACCGAAGACATCCTGGCCCACCGCGCCAACGACCCCCACGCCAACGCCGACGCGGGCCAGGTCGATGGCGGCGTTTGCCGCGCAGCCGCCGATCGACAGGGACAGGCCCTCGGTCAACACCAGCTCGCCGGCCGCCGGAGCATGATCGATCGGCGCGCAGCCGTGGTCGGCGACCAGAATGCCCACGCTTAGGCAGTCAATACTCATCACTCGTCTCGGCGTTGAAATTCTGCGGGACAACGCGTTCGTTCGGCTGGCGTAGGCGCCGCGCCGTGGCGGGGATCGATCTTAAGGAACCGCCGTCCGCGTGTCGAATGGCACGAACAAGCGCAACAAAAAACCTTGGCCCGGATGACGAATCATCCGAGCCAAGGCCGTCCTTCTGGCTTGGCGATAGCCAGAATTTTCTTTCGTCGCACGGTGCCAAAGCGTCCTTCGCCTCGGCCAAGCCGTACGAGATCAAACGAAGATGTAGCCTTCTTCGTTGTGCTGCGTGATATCGAGCCCTTGCTGCTCTTCGTCACGCGACACACGCAAGCCCATCGTTACGTCGAGGACCTTCAACAGGACGAAGGTCACGACGATGGCCAGGGCCCAGGTGCCGAAGGCCGAGATGACCTGCGCGGTCAGGATCGGACCACCTTCGAGCAAGCCGAGCGGCTTGTGCGTGGCACCGACATCCTGCACGGCCCGGGTCGCAAAGACACCGGTCAGGATGGCCCCCAGCGTTCCGCCGACACCGTGGACGCCAAAGACGTCCAGCGAATCGTCGTAACCGAACTTCGGCTTCAGCACGGTGCAAGCCAGGCTGCAAACCACGCCCGCCGCGGCACCCATGATTAACGAAGCCATCGGCGTAACAAAGCCCGAGGCCGGCGTGATGCACACCAATCCAGCAACGGCGCCCGAGGCGGCGCCCAACAGGGTTGGCTTGCCGGTGCGCATCCAGTCCATGAAGGCCCAGGCCACACACGCGGCCGCGGCCGAAAAGTGCGTATTGCAGAACGCGCTGGCGGCAACGCCGTCGGCAGCCAGCGCGCTACCGGCATTGAACCCGAACCAACCCACCCACAGGAGAGCAGCGCCGATCAACGTATAGGTCAGGTTGTGCGGCGGCATCGGCTCGGTGGGATAGCCAACGCGCTTTCCGAGCACCAGTGCGGCTACCATGGCCGAGATACCCGAGCTGATATGCACGACGGTTCCGCCTGCAAAGTCGAGAGCACCGCCGGCGATGCCGTTTGGCGTGTTGTAGGCGAAGATGCCTCCGGCCCACACCCAATGGCAAAGTGGGCAGTAAACCAGGAAATCCCAGCCAATCACGAAGACGACGAGTGTGCTGAACTTCATACGTTCGGCAATAGCACCCACGATCAGTGCCGGCGTGATGATGAAGAACATCCCCTGGAAAAGCATGTGTGTCAGGTAAGGAATACCATAGGCTGGGAACATCGGCACCGACTGGAAGGTGCTGTCATCCCATTGGCCGCCGACCCCTTCCATGAAGAACATCTTGGTGTCGCCGATGTAGGGATTCGATCCGCTAAAGCAGAGCGAATAACAGAACAAGGCCCAGAGAACCGTGTTCATGCCCATCAGGAAGAAGCACTGCATGAACACGTTGACGACGTTCTTCTTCCGCACCAGGCCGCCGTAGAACATGGCCAGCCCCGGCGCCGTCATCATCAGCACCAGCGCCGAGGAGGTGAGCATCCAGGCATTATCGCCTTTGTCCAAAGGGGGTTGCGGAGGTGGTTCCCCCGCCGCTTCCGCCTCGGCCGCTTTCTCCAGCGCTACTTCGGCGGCCTCTTGAGCCGAGGAGTAGCTCACCATCTGCAACAACAAACCGGTTGCCAACGCGGCAACACAACAACACGCCAGCATCTTTTTCATATCCAGCCTCGCTAGAGAAGGACGGTACCCGGACGAAATCGAAGCAAAACCGGCGGCGTCCAGGTCGCGCCGCGCGATCGCTGTGTCGAAAGACTCGAAAGCTCGTCGCCAATGCGCAGGTACCCGTGCCGTGCGCATCACGCTGTATATCGATCGCAGGCGACGTGGACGTTTCGCCCCCTGCAAAGTCTGTGAGGGAAGGATGCTTGTGTTCGCTCGGACCGCGAGCCCGCGCTGGATCGCTGCCCCGAGGGGTTCGTCTTGAAATCCGCCTTCGTCGCGGTCCTGCCCGCCGCAAGTTGTTCGTGCGACTTCGCATTTCGCGTGCCGCCGGGGGTTTGCAAAAACTGGGCGGCCGGAACTTGTTAAAAACTGGTTAGTTACGGCAACATGGTTATTTGTCACAAAAATGGAGCGCGCTACGAGTTTTGCGACCTATCCCGGCATGCCGTGCGCAGACTCTTGGCAACGCGCTTGCCGACCTCTCCGGCGTGAGGCGGCACGGCGAATGGCGCGCGACTGGCGTTGACCCGGTGGACCCCTTCCAGTAACGTTCCGCCCCTGGGGGCGTCCGCCTCGACAGTGCGGACGCATCGGGCGAAGGGACTCGCGCTTGCCCGGAGGGACCCGACATGAGCAGGATGCTCTGGTCCGCTTTCAGCGCCGCTACAGCGTTGATCGCCGTGGCGACGTTTCTCGCCAGTCCCCAGCTTGGGGCCGAACCCCCGGCATCGCCGGCTGATCCTGCGGCCGCACCGCGCGTGGCGCGACTGGTCCGCGACCTGGGAGCCGACAGCTTCGCCGTCCGCACCCAGGCCAGCGAAGAACTGGCCAAGCTGGGCGCGAACGCCCGGGCCGAAGTCGTGGCCGCCACGCACAGCGACGATCCGGAAGTTCGCCTCCGCGCGAAAGACCTGCTGCGAGCGATCATTACGAGCGATCTTTGGTCGCCGGCGCGGTTCACCTGTCCCGAAGGGCCCACCGCCGCCGCGGTGCTGCTGCGACAGCTCGCCGAGCAGACCGGCAATCATGTCCTGGTGGGCGATCAATTCGGCGCCTTCGCCGACGGCGACGTGCGGCTCGATTTCGCCGCGGCCGATTACTGGCAAGTGCTCGACGAAATCTGCCGACAATCCGGCAATCACTGCCGTACGCACTACGACAGTCGCAAGCCGGGAGTTGTCGTTGTATCCGGCGCGCCCGGGCGGCAGCCGCTGGCCTACGCCGGTCCGGTGCGCGGCCGGGTCACCAGCGCCCGCCGTGCCTTTACCGAGGAGGTGAGCTATGAAGATCTTCGCTCGGAAAAGACGCACACGTTTCAACTGAACCTGGAAATGACGTGGGAGGATCGCTTCAAGCTCGTCGCGTATCGGGCCCAGGCCGACGTCGCCGAGGCGATGACCGACAATGGCACGCGCGTCACCGCGGCCACGCCGACGAGCTCAGGCTGGAACGTCGCCGGCGCCGGCATGCGGCAAGTGACGATGAACCTGCGGCTCAATCCGCCGCCGGCGAATGCTCGCGAGCTCGAGTCGCTCAAGCTCACCTGGGGGCTGATCGCGGTCGGCGACATGGTGAATCTGGACGTCGGCAACCTGGCCTCGCGCGAGCCGCACTTTCAGGACGACGTCGAGCTGGTGATCGACAGCTTTCAACCGGCGACCGGCGGGCGCTACGACCTGGTCGTGACGATTCGCCGCGATCTGAACATGCCCGAGCCGCAGGAGATTCTCTTTCAGGAGCACGAGCTGGAATTGCTCGATGATGCTGGCCAGCCGCTGCGCAAGCTGGGCCAGACGCCGACCCTGGCCGATCATGGGGCGATGCTGAAGGCCTCGTTCAGTGCCGACAGCGAAGAGCAGAAACCGGCCAAGCTGCGATTCACGTATCCGCGGCTGCGCAGCCAGCGCGAGCTGGAAATCACCTTCCGCCACGTGCCGCTACCGACCGGCAAGCCGGAGTAGGGTTGCGTGGCGGCGCTCCAAGAACGCCCCTCCTTGTCAGGGAGGGGCCGGGGGAGGGTAACGCTTTGGATCAAAACTGCGTCTTCCATTTGCGCAGCGCGCCCCTCACCCTGCCCTCTCCCGGAGGCCCGGAGGGAGAGGGTTTTCTTGTCGCGGCCGTGATTCGTGATCACCGGGATAGTGTCGAGCCCCGTAGGGGCGAAATCAGGTAGCCGTGGGCGTGAGCCCACGGGAAAACGTCGCATAGAACGTCGTAAGCCCCGCAAGGGGCGACATAGGCATCTCCCATCAAATCCATGTCGCCCCTTGCGGGGCTTACGACGATTTTTTTGAGAACGTTTACCGTGGACTTCACGTCCACGGCTACACGCCTCGGCCCCTTCGGGGCCAATTCCGCGCGATGAACGACGCGGATACCAAGCAAAGTAAATCTGCTATCCTTTTATCACGAGCCCACGACGCGCGGGTGGCGTGAGCGGGGCCCGTTCACATCTGTCGCATTCGGGGAGCTGATCTCATGCAACCGTTATTTGCCGCGATCGGGACGGGACTGGCGATTCTGATCGGCGTGGGGGTCGTGGCCCTGCTGGTGCTGAGCTACTTCGTCGGCATCTACAACCGATTGGTCGGCCTGCGGAACCGCTACAAGAACGCGTTCGCGCAGATCGACGTGCAGTTGAAGCGGCGCTACGACCTGATTCCCAACCTGGTCGAAACGGCCAAGGCCTACATGAAGCACGAGCGCGAGACGCTGGAAGCCGTGATCCAAGCGCGCAACACGGCGCAGACCGCCAGTCAGCAAGCCGCCGCCAACCCCGGCAATCCGCAAGC
>DASZWQ010000034.1 GCA_035546535.1 Pirellulales bacterium
AAAGTTGAACGTCACAGTTCCGCTGTTCGGCACTGAGACCGATCGCACCCATAACAATCCCTTCGCGCTGGCCCTAAGCTCCGACGACAAACGGTTGTATGGCATTGGGTGGACGAGCGGGTTGTTGTTTGAGTACCTCCCGGATGACGGGCCGGAAGGAAGTATCCGATCCCTGGGCGTGGCGTTCGGCGATGACACGGTGCCGGGCGTGCGCAAGGATTTGTGCATCGCGATGGCAACCGGCAACGATGGCCGCATCTACTACGCGGGCTATGGTCAAAATCGAGGACGGCTCGCCTGCTACGATCCCAAGACGGGCCGACGAACTTATCTGGGGCGCATGGCGGACGGTAGCAGCGTCATCGGGTTGGTGGATGGCCGCGGTACGGCTGGCGGAATGTGCGCTCTGAAAGACGGCACGCTGGTGGTTGCAGACTTCGATCAGAAGCAGACGTGGTACAATTGCTTTCATCCAAAGGACGTGAACTAGAACGTCCTTCGAGCGCGCAATCCGTCGACGTTCTCCAGAGGCTCGGCGTGAGGCGGAAGGGCGCCCAGAATACGAATAAAAAAAGCCCTTCGACGTACTCGCCAAAGGCGTCGAAATCACCTTCCAAAAGCCCAAGGCATCGTCACAGACCGGCCAGCTTCGGATCGATCGCAGCGGGGCTGTTCGACCTCGATCGGGCCGACGCCCGAGAGGACGGTCCGCTTGGGCAAGCGGCCGTTGCGGACCACCTGGCGGCGGCCGGCTTCATCACGCAGCTCGCGATGCGCTTCGATCCACTGGGCGACTTCGACGTCGATTGCTTGCGTCAGCATCCGCTGCGCTCCTTGCCGAAGAATGCCCGTCAGCACTTCCTGGAAACTCGTGGCTGGCACAGCCAAGGTCGAATCGTTAATCCCTCGTATGGTGTCGTACTCCCGGGGAATGTGGTCGTGAAGCAACCAAATTCAACCCCAAGTACGCCCCCCCTTTTCAACTCACCTCATCCACAACTTTTTGGTTAATGCTCCCATCAATGACGTCGGAGGCGCTACACAGCAAATAAACGCAAAAAACGCGCAAAGACCGTCAGCCATTCGATAAAAAAATTGGCACTGAAGCGGGCGACTCGTTCTGCCGAAGCCAGGGCATGGGCGCATCGACGCAATCGTCCGCTAAAAAAGGATCAGGCAAGGCACACACCGCGATTGAGGCGCGTAAATGCACATCTGGGGGGTGTCGACGACGTTTTACACAGGGCGTGCGAATTTGAAGGTCGCTAGGAGACATGTGCCCGTATGGCGGACGTGCAAACGGTGATTGCCAGCCTGTTGCAGGCGCTGATGCTTGTGCCCTAGATTCGTGTTAGCATGGGTCTGGCTTTGAAGAGAGGCGCACCGCTTTAGATCAATGCTGAATGTCAACTTCGTCCGTTAGTCAGTGGATCGCGTCCCTCAGGGATGGCAACTTCGAGATCGTCGGAAGAATATGGGAACGCTACTGCAACGACTTGGTTGCGGCGGCAAAGGGGTATCTCGCGCGCTTTCCCAATCGAACCGACGATGAGCATGACATCGCCCAGAACGTGATCATGAGTATCTATCGCGGCGCGATGGCGGGCCGGTTGAATGCCATCAAGAACCGCGACGAGCTCTGGTGGCTGCTGCTGCGACTGACGAATCACAAATGCCTCGACATGGTCCGACGCGAGATGGCGCAAAAACGGGGGGGCGGACGGGTGCGGACCGAGTCGGCGCTCCCATCTGTCGACGATACGTCCCCGCGTGCCATATTGGACCAACTGATCAGTGATGCACCATCTCCCGAATTTCTGGCGATGATGCAGGAGCAGAGCCGTCGGCTGATGGATAGCCTGAGAAACGATCAATTACGGAGCGTCGCGGTGGCAAGGATCGAAGGCTACACGATCGGCGAAATCGCTGCGAAGCATTCTTTGACTGAAAGAACCATCGAGCGAAAATTACAGCTAATTCGCAACGCTTGGACCAAGGAGCTCAGCCGTGCGAGACGAGAGTCGGATAATATCTGACAGTGACCGTATATCGCTCGATGATCAAATCGATCTGGTCTGTGACGAGTTCGAGCAACTTCTGCGTGCTGGCCAATCGCCAGACATCAGCACGCATGTCAATGCCGCCAGCCTGACCGAGCGCGGCCGGCTTTTTCTCGAGTTGTTGTTGGTTGACCGCGATTTCCGCAGCGACCAGGGGAGCTGCCCCACCTGGGACGAATACCGGCAGCGCTATCCCGAATTTGCACCCCAGATCGAAGAAGCGAGGCTGAAATCACGATCGACCGTCGAGGACGAGACGCAGCATCAGCCCTCGCCCGAAGGGCAGCAACGTCTCGGCCAATTCGTGCTTCTCGAACGACTCGGCGCGGGGGCGGTTGGCGAGGTCTGGAAGGCGCGAGACGCCGCCCTGCAGCGTGACGTGGCGATAAAAATCCCGCTCGACCGGAATTTGTCCGAATACGATCTGAATCGCTTCCTGCGCGAGGCCCGCACCGCTGGCCAGCTCAATGATCCGGGCATCGTGGCCGTGTATGAAACCGGACGGCATGGCGATATCGTGTACATTGTTTCTGCCTTTATTCCGGGACAGGACCTGCGGCTACGATTGCGACATTGGACGCCCACGCCGCGCGAGGCAGCTGATATCTGCCGCCGGATCGCAGAATCGCTGCAGCATGCCCATGACAACGGCATCGTGCATCGAGACCTGAAACCGAGCAACATCATCGTCGACAATGCGGCTCGCCCGCACATCACCGATTTCGGCCTGGCCAAATGGCGCGAGGACACGTTGGCCATGACCGTCGAAGGGGACGTCATGGGTACACCTGCCTACATGTCCCCCGAGCAGGCCCGCGGGCACGCGGCCAACGCCGACCATCGGACCGACATCTATTCCCTGGGCATGATTCTGTACGAGATGCTCACCGGGCGGTGCGCGTTCAGTGGAAAGCCTGAAGCAATCACGTACAAAGTCTTGAACGAGGAGCCGATCAGTCCCGACTTGATGCGGCGCGGATTGCCGCGCGATCTGGTTACCGTCTGCCTGAAGGCGCTGGCGAAATCCCCCGAGGGGCGCTATCGCTCGGCGCAAGAAATGGCGGTTGATTTGCGCCGTTTTCTCGACGGCGAGCCGATCCTAGCCCGGCGGGTTGGCCGGGTCGAAAAAAGCTGGCGCTGGGTTCGGAAGCGCCCGGCCGTGGTCGTAGCGTTTGGGCTGGCACTGATTGCGGGCGGCGCGTCGTTGGTCGCGCAGCACACAGCGGCCGAAAACCGGTCATTGCTCGGCCTGCAGACCGTTCGCCTGGCGACTGATCCTCCGGCCGAGGACATCGTGTTCGTGCCGTATGACAAATTCACTGGCGAAGCGGCCCCCAGCCGTGCCACCCGCCTGCACGGCAAAGGAACGGTCAAGTTGGATCTGATTCCCGGAGAGTACCTGGTCGTAGCCCGGACCGCCGATGGCCGCTTTCATGAAGTGGTCCGCTATGTCCCACGCGTCGGAGACGTCACGCTGGGCCACTACCTCCATAGCCAGTGGCAGCAATTGAACGACGGCACAATCGAATTGCCGACGATCAACATTCCACCGCATTCCGTCACCAGCGGCATGGCGCTGGTCGATGCGGCGTCGCACACCACCAAGAACGCTCCAGCGCCCGGGCTCGCGGTGCCGGCATTCTACATGGATACGCATGAGTTCACTGAGCAGCAGTGGGAGGATTCCCGCGACGGATGCCCGGCGCTGGCCCCGTATACGGACGCTCGTTCTGCGGGACGCGGGCCGGCGTTTGCCATGACCAGTGACCTCGATAACGCGATGTACAGCGCGGAGCTAGTCGGTAAGCGGCTTCCCTTGCTGGAGGAGTACGAGGCGGCACTGGAATTGATCCCCCCTCGGGGGCGAATGTTATCCGCCGATGCGAGCAAGCTAGACGTGATCGGGCCCGTCGCCTCTGATACCTCAGATGCGACTGCCACGATGCCGCCCATCGTCGGACTGCTGAGCAACGTCGCGGAATGGACGACTTCTAGGTTGCCGCAAAGCCGTCCCATCGAGTTCGGCACGATCGGTGTACCCGACGATTACCGAATACTGTTCCCCAGTGCTCGGCGCGAGTTCCCGGGCGAACGGACCGACGAACCGGAAACTCGCGCAGTGGCACGAAGGTTCACGGTCGATACAAGGCTGGGATTCCGCTGTGTGCGCAGCGCCGCGCCGCGGTATTTAGATGCAGAAAAATAGTAGAGCCACGACGGTCGAGGTCGCCGCGGCTCTACGTCAATGAAACCGACAGGCGATCACTTCGCCGCGGTTGGCTCGGGTGTCGGCTGCGGAGGTGCAAGCAGTACCATGACGTGAATTACGTTTGTGCCGATGGCACAGGTACAGTCATAAACAAAATACGGTCGCTGCGAACCACATGCCCGGCTGGACGTCGCGGTCACGGTTTTAGACGTCGCGGGGATCGTTCCGGCCACTTCCTCGGCGACATACACGAATCGATCGGGGCCCGTCGGCACCCCACTCTTCGCTCCATCGGTGTCAACAGCCAGCAAGAATACTTTTGCGGTGTGTGCATTGCCCGCGGTGTCCGCCATCTTGACGAACTCAATGTCGTCGTCGACGATCGCCCGAGCGAAGCTGCTCGCTTGGCCATCTGGCAGTTGAATGTCGTCGCCTGGACGCAGAGGTTGGTGCATTCCAGGAAATGGTCCTGCCGCCTGCCCATCTGCTGTGGCGACGCTGCCATCCCTGGATTGGCAAGAGGGGCACGTTTCCGGCCAGTCGCTAATACTGCCATACCAGTAGGTCACTTGTGGCTGGTCGGTGCAGGCTGTCGGATAGTAATCCGCGTAGTACAAATATACGCCTCCACCATACGCGTATAGCGGCCATAGAACGCACGTCTGCGCCGACCATGAACCGTTATCAGCCGCCGAAACCGGGATTATAAATAAACACAGCACTGCACACACGGACCTCACCGTTGCTCGCTTCATCGCTTCTCTCTCCTTGAAAAAAGACTGGGCCATTCACCGTAGCCCCCCCACGTGGAAGGCCACTGTTGTCAAGCGGATGATCTAAAGCGAGGGGGATTCTACAGCGTGCCCCGCGATAAGCAAGCAAATTTTACACAGCGAGCTAATGGGCGCTTCAGCACAAAAGCGCGCAATCCAAAGCGCCGAAGGTCGTCGCACTCCCCCCATTGCTGACTAAATGCGAGTGGCGAACAAAGACGTCCGACTCATCGCGCCACATTACGGCACGCCGCCATCATCGCGCGTTGCCAGTCGCTTGAGCAAAACGATATCCATATTCGTCGATAGCAGCCGTACCGACCCGTCGAGGATCAACCCTTGCACGCCGCCGGAATGCGAGGAAAGTAACGGGTTGTTGGCGCCGTGATCATCGTGAATACCGGGCTGAGTGTAGTCGCGCATGTTCGGCGCGTACTGAATCGTGGTGATGTTCCAGCTTGGCGATGCCAGGCCGGCGCTATACTGCGGCGGCGTTCCACCGACGGTGGTGCCAGTCAGCCATCCGTTCGGGAATCCGCCATCGACGCGATGTATGTTTCCCGTGGCATCGATGGCATAGTCGGAGCATTCGCCGACGATCAGGCAATTCGATCGTCCATCGACGATTTGCCCGCCGCGCACGTTGGCGTTGGGGATTAGCATACCGCCAGCGGAAACTTGCCCATTCAACACCGGCAGACAACAGGTCGAGACGCGCGTCTCGGAGAACTGCGCGTCCCCCGCGGCGCCGGCGATGCCCACATACGAGGGCATAAGCACCATGACCGATCCGACGGGATAGAGCGGGTCGAGCAGGCTCGTCGGACAGGTCAGGTTGGGAATGAGAACCCGGTTGACGGCAACCGCGTTGCCCGGATGCATCAGCGGCCAGCCGTTGTATGGCCCTGATTGATCGAGCGACTGATAGAGCGCTCCCTGTTCCAGGTACGGCAGGACCGCAACCCACCACGACATGCCGAAGGTCGCGGTGCCGCTGATTTGGCTGCGCGCCCCGACCGGAAACACCGCGTGGGCGCCCTCGTAGTTGAGCAGGGCCAGGCCGATTTGCTTCAGGTTGTTCGCGCACGACATACGCCGTGCCGCTTCGCGGGCCGCCTGGATCGCCGGTAACAACAGCGCGACGAGCACGCCGATAATGGCGATCGTGCACAGCAGCTCGACCAGGGTAAATCCTGGCCTGTGGCGCTCCGAGACGGCCCGACCCGTCATGTCAGCAGTTCCTGCGCTTGAGGGCTCTGCATCGCGCGCACGCCCACACCATAACGGGGCACAGGGCCAAAATGAACGTCGAAGGCTCCGGAGCCGTTATGCGGACATTCGACAAAACATCGACGCTGCCATTATCCAGGTGACTGAATATAGATTGACCGGCCATTCCAATCAGAGGCGGCCACGGCGGCAGCGTGGTATCGTTCCACAAGCTGTTCGGGCCAGAAAAGTTCAGGCTCATCACCCCGACACTCTCCGGAATGCCATTTACTACCAACGGCTGAGTTAAGGCGGGGCTAAGGTTGTTACTTCTGAAGAGCACCGTGAGCACGTCCGCCGTGCCACCACCTGGTTGCGCAACATTGTTCGCGACTTGGACGATGTAATCATCGGCGTGCACCGAGGCAGCACCAGCGCCCGCGCCGAAGTTAACAATCAGTCCGTCGGCAAAGTGCTGCTCATAGCCGGCGGCACCTGAGATCGTGTGAGTTTGCAGGCTAGTCGGGTCGTATAGGAATGAACCGCTTATGGCTGTCTGTGCTGAAATCGTTGCACCGTAAGGGGCAGCAGCGGCGAAAAGGACGCTGCCAGTGAACTGGATGTCGATCGCTCCTGCCGATACGAGGGCAGGTGCAGGGGCAAGGATGGTAGCAGTGAATAGCGTCAATATTCTCATAATCTTCCACAATTGCTTGATCAATGGATGGTGTCGAGAAGGCGGTGCTTTGTGTGTACCTCCGTGCCAACTGGCTGCAGTGCCGCTCACGGGAATGCGCAGAAGCAGAGCCGGCTCCACATCCACGCTTCAGGTGGCGCGTTGGGGCAACGGAGGGAAAAGAACCGATGCAACTCTCCCTCGAAAAACGCCCAATCGCTTCCGCGAAGATGGAAGCAACTTTGTCTGCCGGGCGCTTTAGAGCATTAGCATTTTGGGGTTGCCGGTAAGTCGACGTAGCGTTGATCTTAGTTCGTGAGCGAACGGTGTCAACGAATTCGTTGGGCAGGCGGGGGAGAGGCACGTCGCCATGGCAAAGGAATTTGTCCGCATCCGGGGGGTAGTTGGCGATGTGTTGTGCCCTCGCGGTGTTCTATGTCAAGTGATTATTCACATCGCTGAAGCGGAGCAGGCGCTGACCCGCTACTTCGAGTTCTACTGCCAGCGGCGAATCCACCAGGCCCTGGGTTACCGCACACCGGCCGAGGTGTACGGCAGGACCGAAGCGCGAAAAGTTCGGCGCTCAAATCCCTGCTGAGGC
>DASZWQ010000035.1 GCA_035546535.1 Pirellulales bacterium
CGGGTAAGCCGACATGGCTGCATGCAACTCTGTTGGTCGCTCGATAAGATCGGACCGATTTGCCGCAATGTTGACGACTGCGGACTGGTCCTGGCCGCGATTCACGGCGCCGACCCGCGCGACACCGCTTCGGTCGACCGCTGGCCTGCGCAAGAAGATAGTGGAATGAGCACCGAACGGCGCATCTGCCCTGTCGGCGGTCGTCACAATCTTCCCTGCATGCCACGGGCAAACTCGTAGCACGACACGCCGGGAGTCGCCATAATCATTGAGCGGCTATCTCGCCAGGCCCTGAACCGTTGAGGGCAACAATGGATGCGATATTTCACTTCACCGTGAACGCGCAGCCCACTCAGATCACGACCGATGCAAGTCGGCCTCTTTTGGATGTGCTGCGCGAAGAGCTATCCCTGACCGGCGCGAAATACGGTTGCGGCGAGGGAGAATGCGGCGCTTGCACCGTCCTCATCGATGGGGTCGCCACGCGCTCGTGCATGACGCCGATCGCGAGAGCGGATGGACGCACGATTGTGACCATCGAGGGTCTTGCCAAAGACGGCAAGCTCCATCCGGTGCAGCAGGCCTTTGTCGATTGCGGCGCCGCGCAGTGTGGCTACTGCGTGCCCGGGCAGATCATGAATGCCGTCGGATTGCTCAAGGAGACGCCACAAGCGTCGCGAGAGCAAATCGTCGAGGGGATGCGTGGCAATCTCTGCCGCTGCTGCAACTACCCAGACTTGCGCGCGGCCGTCGAGCGCGCGGCGGAGCTGCTGGCGCAAGGAGACCGCAACTCATGAAGCGCGACTTGATAACCGATGAGCCCGTCGAAGACGAACGATTCGAACTCGTCGTAGGACCTGGCTACGACTTTTCGCACAGCCGCCGCACGTTCGTCGAAGTTTTCGGGGCGGGGATGTTGATCGCGATTTCCGCGCGCAGGGGGATGGCGCAGGTGCCGCAACGGCGCGGCGGTTTCAACGGTGGCGGAGGCGCGGCCACGGTTGGGAGCCGCATCGTTATTGGCATCGATGGCGCGGTTACCGTCTTGACCGGCAAGGTCGAGGTGGGGCAGGGCGCCCGAACGCAGCTGCGTCAGGCCGCGGCCGAAGAATTGCGGCTGCCGGTCGAAAGTGTACGTATCGAAATGGGCGACACTGAGCAATGTCCCAATGACGGCGGCACGTCGGGCAGCGGAACAACGCCCAGGACCGTGCCGAGCGTGCGAACGGCGGCCGCGGTGGCACGGCAGATACTTCTCGAGCTGGCCGCCGAAAAGCTGCAAGCGGATGCAAGCGCGCTCAGCGTGAAAGACGGTCGCATTCTCTCGCCGCAATCGAATCGTTCGATAACTTATGCCGAGCTGGCCCAAGATCAGGCGTTGAAAGCCAAGCTGGCGAGCACCACGAGCGCTGGTGCCGCGCTGACTGCGCCCGACGATTGGCAGGTTCTTGGCAAGCCGGCAGCGAAGGCGGATTTGCAGAATATCGTCACAGGCGCGCATCGCTATCCGTCCGACATTGTGCTGCCGGACATGTTGTATGGGCGCGTGCTGCGGAGGCCTGCTTACGGGGCCAGCTTGAAGTCGATCGATCTGTCGCGCGCCCGCGCCATGCCAGGAGTTACGGTCGTTCGCGACGGCGAGTTCGTCGGCTGCGCAGCCAACAGCTCCTGGCTGGCCGCAAAAGCAACCGATGAACTATCGGCAAGCGCCCAGTGGGAACTGGCGGACCCGGCGAAACAGCCAACGAGCGAGAACATTTTCGACTATTTGAAACAGCATGCGGCTTCTTCCCAGGCGACTTCTGGTCGCGGCCCGGGTCGCGGCGGCACGTCGAAGGGCATGGTCGACCAAGGCCTGGCCGATTCCCACAAAACGCTGACCGCTGCGTACGACGTCGCGTACATCCAGCACGCTCCTTTGGAACCGCGCGCTGCCGTGGCGCAGTGGCACGACGGGAAGTTGACTGTCTGGACCGGCACGCAGAATCCCATGCGCGTGCGTGGCGAATTGATGGAGGCCTTTAAGCTGTCGGCCGATCAGGTACGGGTTATCGTGCCCGACACCGGTGGGGCGTTTGGCGGAAAGCATACCGGCGAATGCGCGCTGGAAGCGGCGCGCCTCGCCAAGGGATGCGGCAAGCCCGTTTCGCTGCGCTGGACGCGTGCCGAAGAGTTCACTTGGGCTTACTTCCGTCCGGCCGCTCTGATCGAAGTCGCCGGGGGACTGACCGAGCAAGGAAATCTACACGTCTGGAAGTTCACGAATTATCACGCCGGCGGCTCGGCCCTGGAGACGCCGTACGACGTACCAAATGTCCGCACGCAGTTCATCGCCTGCGATGGACCGTTGCGCGTAGGCTCGTATCGCGCGCTGGCCGCCACGGCCAATACTTTCGCGCGTGAATGCTTTATGGATGAGTTGGCCGCAGCGACAAATGTCGATCCGCTCCACTTTCGTTTGCAGCATCTGCCCCAGGGGCGGCTGCGCGACGTGCTCGTGGCCGCCACCGACAAGTTCGCCTGGGCCGCTCGCTGCGCCAAGCACACGGCGGACGTTGGCATAGGACTGGCCTGCGGCACCGAAAAGGGTTCGTACGTGGCCGCCTGCGTCGAAGTGCAGATTGATCGGCGCACAGGCACCGTCAAAGTGAATCATATCTGCCAGGCGTTCGATTGCGGGGCCGTTCAGAATCCAGACAATCTGCGGTCCCAGGTCGAAGGCGGCATCGTCATGGGTCTGGGCGCGGCGCTGCGCGAGCGCATCGAGTTTGCCGATGGCAAGATTCGCAACGGCAGCTTCGCGGATTATCTTGTGCCGCGAATGGACGATTTGCCGACAATCGATACGATACTGGTTAACCGGCGCGACCTGCCGAGCGCCGGGGCCGGCGAAACTCCCGTCATAGCCGTGGCACCGGCCATCGCCAACGCCGTCTTTCACGCGATCGGTATTCGCGTCCGATCGATGCCCCTGCGCGCGGAACTGCTCAAGCAGTCGGTATAGCCCCAAGCGATAGCATGCGGCGCCCACCTACACCTGTGAGGTGGCCTGTGTCGACCTATGGACCTTCCGCGTGCGGTTCGAGCGAATCGCACTCATGCAGGGCCATCAAAGCGAAGGACGTTCCTGCATTACTGATGTAATGAGCCCGGTCGCAGAATAGCGATCGCGTGAACCAGCGGCCGCTTTCACGCTGATGCGTCTTCAACCACTCGACTCCGCGAACCAATCTGGGGTCGCTCGCGGGAATGCCGGCGCGACGAGCAATGAAGACGACAAAGCCAGTCCCATAGCCGTCACTGGTTTCCTTATCCTGCGGCGACTTATCGCGACGCTCCCACTCTCCGAGTTGGGCGATTCCCCACCCACCGTCAGCATGTTGCAGCGCGAGCAACGCGTCTACGCATTCTTGCTGTTGTTTCTTGTCCATCAACTCGGGCAGGTAAGTTCCTGCCCACGCAAGTAGTGCGCGATGATGCAAGGACGGCGCGGGATTGGCGCCGAAATAGGTTTGCAGCTTCTTCACGCCGGCCTGAGCGGCAGGCGTTTTGGCGTAATCATCGGGAGCGATGCCGACACCCAATGCGGCCATCGTGGCGCCGAAATAGTCATCATCCTCGTACGGTGGCCAATGGCACACCTTATACCAATCGAACCCACCATCCTCACGCTGCACCGTCCAGATGCGATCTAGCGCCTCCTTAGTGAGCGGATGAAGCTTGCCGGTTGTTTGGGCGTCGTTGCCGGCAAGCATCGCCGCGGTCATGACTACCTCGGCATCCCAGCGCGGTCCTTTGGTCGGCCAACGATCCGAAACGAGCTTCTCGGCGTACTCGCGAACGATCTGATGCGCGGGTACCTCACTCGATACGCTGGGACGCGACATGAGATACAGGTAATTCGTATGGCAGGTCATGCAGCCGAAGGTCTTCTGCCACCCGACCGACGCTGTGTCCAGATAGCGGGCCGCTTTGGCACTGGAAAACTCGGTCGCCAAAGGCTCGTCGGGATCGTTCTTGCCGGGGCTACCGACATTTTCCAGCGTTATCGGTGCGTCGGTCTCTTCGGCGCGAGATAATCCCACCGCGGCCGGCAATGCCAGGCAGATAGCCATGCACAACGAAACCGAAAACCTGGGGGCCCGGTGATTCGACGCGTGTTCCACAGTCATCTTAGCGTACCTCGTAAGTCCCAATCGTCGTGGCTCGGTGGCGACCCTATGAGACTGTACGCCACCGACCAATGCAAATCCGAATCTCATTCGCTTGGAACGAGCGCCGTGAGAGTTCCTGCCCGGGAATCGGGAACCAGGATGCGCCCCTGGGCATCAAGAGCAATGTCGGCCGCGGACTTGAACCCGTCTGCAACCAAGACCGGGGCCGATCCCACCGCATCGACGCGAAACACTTTCCCGCCACGCACATCGCCGACGTAGATGCGTCCCTTGGTGTCGCGCGCGACGCCATCACCACCACCGAGCCCGGCGGCGATTTCCTCGACCTTGCCGGTTGCAATCTCGACGCGGAAGAGCTTGCCGGTCGACACATCCGCCAGCAGCAAGTGATCCTTGCCGTCGGCCAGCAAGCCGTTCGGTCCCTTGATGGCCGGAGCGGTTTTTGTGTCGCAGACCACGGTCACTTCTTTTTTCGGACCGATTCGAAAAATCACGCCGTTTCCGGTAAACGAGCCGGAATCGGAAATGTAAACATCTCCATCGGGACCGACTTCGACGTCGTTAAGAAACCGCGGCTTGACCGGGAACGCGTCCGTATCGACGTACACGCTGGCCTGGGCATTCTCGTCAATACGCCAGACCTTCAACTTATCGGCCACGAAGAGTTCCTTACCGCGGTGGTCAATACCACGAGGATCGTTCATCCCCTCGGCGATCACGGTCGCTTTCCCATCCTCGATGACGACCACTTGGCCGTCGTCTTTCGAATCGGGCTTGCCCGTGATCGTGACATAAATCCGGCCATCTTCACCAACCACGGCTGACTCAGGATTGTTCAGTCCTTCGGCCAGCAACACCTTCTCGGCCGCAGTCGCGGTTGAGCATCGTCCCAGGGCCAGCAATGCGGATGCAACGGCCAGGGATGCGCAGAGGGTCTTCAACAAAACTTGATGTTGGTCGAACATGAGTGCGATTTCCTCGATTGTAGATGCGGATGCAGGGCACATGGTCCTTGACGGTTCCGTTATATCCGATCAGATATAACGACCTCCGGCCTCCGATTCAATGCGGTAGGCTTTCCAGGCGCCTGAGCAATGCCCGCGCCGCGTGAATTACCAGACTCAACGTGGCTCACGCCCGTGTTGGCCCCGGAGGTGGCGTTTGCACTCATGCCATGGCCCAACTGACGAGTCAGAGCGTGCGGTTCGTGACATCGCGTGCGACCGCAGGTAACGGACTTTCCGATGTCCGTTGCGGAATTCATTTATGCCTCAACGACGGTCGACAGCAGTCCGCCGCAGATCCTGAAATACAGGGCCGTTACGGCGACCTTTGATCGCGCAAGTCAGCCAGAAACCGATTCCCGGTGCCCTTGCTACTCGATCCCTCCCGTCGAATCATATGGGTAGTCGATGGTACGCATGCCGTGGCTGATCGCGTGCCCCTCGCGAACCTATGGGGAGTGATAACGGGGCACAAGTTGTCTGCGGCTGAAGTTTTCCTTCGGCCGGGGCGCCTGGCGCCCACCGAACCAGCGGGGCAGGTCGAACCATGTGGATCGTACAGCTCGCGCTCCGAAGGCCGTATACCTTCGTCGTCATGGCGATGCTGATCACCGTGCTGGGCGCGGTCAGCATCTATCGCATGCCGACGGACATCTTTCCGGAAATCGACATTCCGGTCGTGTCCATCGTCTGGCAGTTCACCGGAATGCCGGCCGACGAGATCGAGGAGCGGATCATCCTTGTCAACGAGCGCGTGTTGACGACTTCGGTCAATGACATCGAACGCATCGAGAGCCAGTCGCTGCTCGGGGTCGGCGTCATTCGCATTTATTTCTACCCGGGCGCCAAGATCGAATCGGCCGTGGCCCAGGTCACGGCGACCAGCCAGGCGATACTCAAGGTCATGCCGACGGGCATTACCCCGCCGTACATCGTGCAATACAGCGCGACGAGCGTGCCGATTATTCAGATTGCCGTCAGCAGTGACACGCTGACGGAGCAAGAGATTTTCGACTACGCCTCGAATTTCATCATCCAGCGGTTGGGCACCGTGCAGGGAGCGCGCGTGCCGCAGCCGTGGGGTGGAAAATGGCCGCAGGTGATGGTCGATATCGATCCGGATGAACTGTACGGCCGCGGCTTATCGCCGGCCGACGTTCAAACGGCCATCAACAGCCAGAATCTCATCGTGCCCTCGGGCGATGCCAAGATCGGAGACCGCGAATACTACGTGCGGTTGAATAGCAGTCCGGAAATCGTGGCCGCGTTCAATGAGATGCCCGTCAAGTCGGTCAACGGCGTGCCTGTCTACATCAAAGACGTCGCCCAGGTGCACATGGGCTACCAGGTGCAGACGAACGTCGTTCGTCGCGATGGGCGGCGCGCCGTGCTGATGACGATCCTCAAGGGGGAAGGCGCCTCGACTTTGGAGGTCGTTCGCCGGGTTCGCGAGGTCATGCCCAGTATTCAGGCGCAAATGCCGCCAGAATTGAAAATGGAATTTCTTTTCGACCAGTCGGTCTTCGTTCGCGCCGCTGTCGAAGGCGTACTGCGCGAGGGAGCGATCGCGGCGGGGCTGACGGCGCTCATGATCCTGCTGTTTCTTGGTTCCTGGCGCAGTACGGTGATCGTGGCCACGTCCATCCCGTTGTCGATCCTGGCTTCGCTCGTGGTGCTCGAGGCGTTGGGCCAGTCGCTGAACACGATGACCTTGGGGGGACTCGCCTTGGCGGTCGGCATTCTTGTCGACGATGCCACGGTAGAGCTTGAAAACACACATCGCAATTTCGGCGCGAACAAGCCGATTCAGCAGGCCATCCTCGACGCCGCGTCACAGATTGCCACGCCCGCCTTCGTGGCGACGCTGTCGATCTGCATCGTGTTTGTGCCCGTCGTGTTTCTGAGCGGGCCGGCGGCTTCGCTGTTCTATCCGCTCGCGCTGGCGGTCGTGTTCGCGATGCTCACGTCGTATCTGCTGTCGCGCACGTTGGTCCCCACCATGGTGCAATACATGCTTCCCAAGGAGGTCCCGTTGTATACAGGGGACGAACAGGCGAAGCGCGACGCCGGGCCGTTGTGGCGATTTCACGAGCGCTTTGATGCCGTGTTCGATCGTTTTCGCGCTGGCTATCAATCGCTGCTTGCCTGGGTGTTGGACCATCGGATCTTATCCGCGACGGCGCTCTTAGCTTTCGCGCTTTCCTCGGTGCTCTTGCTAGGGCCGCATCTTGGCGAGGACTTCTTTCCATCGGTCGACGCAGGGCAGTTTCGGCTGCACGTCCGCGCCCCGTCGGGCACTCGCGTGGAGGTTACCGAGCAGGTCTTCGGCGCCGTCGAGAACGTGATTCGCGAGATTGTGCCCCGCGAGGAGCTCGACCTGATCATCGACAACATGGGGTTGACGCCATCCTTTACCACCAGGGCGTACATCGACAACGGCACCGTCACCAACAGCGACGGCGAGATCCTTGTCTCTCTGAAGCCTGATCACCATCCCACGCCGGCGTATGTCGCTCGCTTGCGAGAAGAACTGCCGAAACGATTTCCTGACTGCACGTTCAATTTCGAAGCGGCGGATATCACCAGCCAGATTCTCGACTTCGGCTTGCCGGCGCCCATCGCGGTGCAAGTCGTCGGCGTCAAGCGGCCCGAGAACCTCGTTGTCGCAAAAAAGCTGCGCGACAAGATGAAGAGCATTCCGGGCATTGTGGACGTTCATATTCATCAGATCACGGACTACCCGACACTGCGCCTGGATGTCGATCGCGTCATGGCCTCGGAGCTGGGGCTGACGCAACAGAACGCGACGGGCAGCGTTCTGGTATCGCTGAGCGGCACAAGCCAGGTAACGCCCAATTTTTGGGTGAACCCCGTGAACCGGGTCAATTATGTTTTGGCAGTGCAGACGCCCCCCTATAAGGTTCGCACGGTCGACGATCTGACGAATACGCCGATCGTGAATGGAATCACAAGCACGCCTGCGACCTCACCGCAAGGCAATCTTGCACCGTTACTGCCCGGCGGGCCTGGAACCGGCGCGCCAGGCCAGCAATTACGCGGCCAGGCATTGCAGCCGCCACCACAGCTTCTCAGTAATTTGGCGCAAATGCGCCGCACTGTCTCGGACGCGGTCATCAGTCATTACAACGTGCAGCCTGTCTACGAGGTTTATGCGGACGTTCAAGGCAAGGATCTGGGAGGAGTTGCCGCCGACGTACGGCGAGTGGTCGCCTCGCTCAAGGACGACCTGCCGCGTGGCAGCACCTTCGCTATCCGAGGACAGGTGCAAAGCATGACGAGTTCGTTCCGCGGCCTGGCCCTCGGAATGTTGTTCGCCGTGCTGCTGGTCTATTTCTTGATGGTCGTCAACTTTCAGAGCTGGCTCGATCCCTTCATCATTCTCACGGCGCTACCGGGAGCCTTGGCGGGCATCGTATGGATGCTATTTGTGACGCAAACCACGGTAAGCGTACCCGCATTGATGGGCACGATCATGTGCATCGGCGTGGCGATGTCCAACAGCATCCTGCTGATCACGTTTGCCAACGATCTGCGCCAGGAGGGATATAATGCGGTCGACGCGGCGTACTCCGCCGCCGGCATCCGACTGCGCCCGGTGCTAATGACGGCGTTGGCCATGACGATTGGCATGTTGCCAATGTCGCTGGGGCTCGGCGAGGGGGGAGAGCAAAATGCGCCGCTGGGGCGCGCGGTAATCGGCGGTCTGTTGCTGGCGACCGTCTTTACGCTCGTATTTGTCCCTCTGGCGTACAGTTTGCTGCACCGCGAAAGGCCGCAGTCAGAGGCTGTAGGCGCTCAAGCTGCCGACGTTCACGATCCTCTCGAGCCGCGTAGCGGCGGAAAGGATGCCCCATGATCGCGCCTGAGCCTCGCGACGAACATGCGGTGCGGGATCGGGCGGCTCCGGGAGTGGAGACCGCCACTTCGCAAGCGCCCTCGCCTCGTAAGAAAATGTCGACGATCTGGGTCGTATGCGGTGTCGGCCTGGTCGCCTCGGTCCTGGCGGTACTAGCGATCGCTGCCACGGTGCCGCGTCTCAGGCAGCAGAAGCATTTGCAGGAAGCGGCGACCGATGTAGCCAATAGCGTGCCGCGCGTCTTTGTCGTAACTGCCCGTACCTCCCCGAAGGTCGTCAAGCAGACGCTGCCGGGCAACAGCCAGGCGTATCGCGAGACGGCGCTGTATGCGCGCACCAATGGCTACCTGAAGGAGTGGCTCGTCGACATTGGCGACCGCGTGACCGAGGGGCAGCTGATTGCAACCATCGCCGCTCCGGACCTGGACGATCAACTTGCCCAGGCGAAAGCCAACTTGGAACAGTCGCGGGCCACGCTTCAACTCAATGAGGCAAACGCCAACCTGGCCGAGACAATTCTTTCGCGTTATCTCTCCACCGAGAAATCGGCGACAGGGTCCGTTGCCCAACTGTTGATCGACGAGCAGCGGGCGAGCGTTCTGACGAGCAAGGCCAGCGTGGTCTCGGCGCAAGCGAGCATCGCCGTGAACCAGGCCATGGTGCAACTTTACACCGATCTGCAGGGCTTCGAGAAGATCGTCGCTCCCTTTGCCGGCGTGATAACCGCGCGCAACGTGGATCCCGGTACGCTCGTCACGGCGGATAATCCGAGCGCCACGCGAGAGTTGTTTCACCTGATGCAGACCGATCCGCTGCGTGTCTTCGTCGATGTCCCCCAGACGTTTTCGACGAGCATCACAGTCGGCGAGACGGCCGAGGTCGTCCGCCCCGAACAACCTTCAAAATCGTTCCCGGGAAAGGTGACGCGGACGGCCAATGCGCTCGATCCGAATACCCGCACCCTGCTGACCCAGATCGACGTGCCCAATGCGGACGACGCCCTGCGGCCCGGCATGTACCTGCTGGTGAAGTTTTCCGCCAACCGCGACGTGCCGACCGTCTTGATTCCCAGCGCAGCACTGGCGATCAGCGCCGATGGTCAAGAAGAGGTGGCCGTCTTGGACGCGAACAACAAGGTGCAATATCGCCAGGTACAGCTAGGTCGGGACCACGGGTCAGAACTAGAAGTAGTAAATGGCCTGAGCGGCGGCGAAACCGTGGTGCTTCACCCTGGCGACATGTTGGCCGAGGGGACGGTGGTATCTCCTCAGCCACAGCCCAAGAGTCGATGACGAGGTGCTTTCGTGGGTCGCAAAATTCCGCAACGTTTGTTTGTCCTGTTAACGTCCGCGTTAATGGCTCACGTCTCCGCCACGGACGCTGCCGCCCAATACGCGAGTTTTCAGCAGCGGATCGCGACGCTGCAGCGGCAGAACGCCTATCAGCAACAGCAGGTGGCAATTCAGTTGGCGGTACAACAAACAAACATATTGCTCTTCGACGCCCTGCAACAGAATGTTTCCGGCCAAGAGACGGGGGTCATGCAAACACTCAATTTCCAGCCGCAGGTTAGCGCCCTGCAAACGGCGTTGAATCAAACAACGCTTCTCCAGCAAAGCAACGTCCGGGTGGGCAGCCCTGTGCAATCGCCTTTGCAACAGGCCAGCGCGTTGCAGAATGCGCTGCAGACGACGAGATTTCTGCAAGCCTCGTCGCAGTTTCAAGGAGGCACACTAACCGACCAGCAGATTCAAACCTTGTTCCTGCAAAAGGCAAGTCTCATAGGGTTATTGGCCGCCCCGTCTCCCCAGTTGATCCGACCGACGCCCGGCAGATAGCGGCGGCGTGCGACACGCCGTGCAGCAAACGCGTAAGTGTCTTACTTGGACCTCCGGCGCCGCGCAGCGATCAATAGTCCCAGTGCTCCTGTCGCCACGAGCAACAGGGAGCTCGGTTCTGGCACGGCCAGGGCGTTGGAAACGAAGATCCCCGAGCCACCGCCGCTGTAGACCGCCCAAAAGGCGACCTGGCCATTGTCGCTAAGTCCGTCGGGCCGGCCGTCGGCGTTGCCGCTACCGCCCAAGAACGAGATGCCAAGCACGGTGCGAAAGTCACCGGGTGCGACCTGGATCGTATCGCCGGGGCGAACGATCTCGCGCAATTGACCGGCGCGATCGGTGCCAAATATGCCGGTCGAGTTGTCACTCAGCGTGGCCGTAAACGCCACCTGGCCTGCATCATTCATCGCCAACGTTGGGTAAGGAGTGGGCAAGTTCGGTGAAAAGCTCATGAACGTCAGGTTCGAAAGCGGTGCGACGGGTGCCTGTTGGCCGATTTGTGCAATCAGGTTCAAGTGTCCAGGCAAGCCGGCCCATATCCCGCCGCCGGAATGCATCGGTATCGGGCTACCCGGCTTGTCGACATACGCGGAGAACGCCACTTGGCCTTGGGCATTCACTAACGGGCCAATGAGCGCGGAATTCGTGGGATAATTCGAGAACGCATCGAGACTGAAATTGGTTCCGTTGGGCATTCCCGGAGCTTGCGCGCCGCCTGCCGCGACCAGCGACACGTGCCCCGCAGTGCCGGTCCAGAGGCCCGATCCCGTGGAACTTAGCGATTGATTGACCGCATCGCTGGCAAAGACCACCTGGCCGGCGCCATTAGCGTCGATATTCGCGAACGGAGTGCCAAAAGTTTGGCTTTGCAACGTGACGCCGCTGGCCATGCCCGGCGCCTGGTCACCGATACGTGCTACCAGATTGATGTTACCAGGCGTTCCCGACCAAATGCCACCAAACGCGAAGTTTACACCCGGCCCCTGCAGACCGGCCGTGAACGTCACTTGATCGTTCGCACCGAAAGCGACGGGAGAAAAGGTAATGGGCTGCGAGCCGAATGTCGCCTGAGGCGCAAAGGTAATGCCGGGGCCAACGCCCGGAGCCTGCTGACCGAGCTGAGCGACTACTTGCGGCGCGGAGGGATCCCCGGCCAACAGCGCCGTACCCACCAGCGTCATTGACGTCATATAAGCCACGTGACCGGCGTCATTAAGATAGGGCGATCCAAACGACGATACGGTGCTTTGCGAGTACTGAACGCCCGGCGCCTGACCGGGAACCTGGCCCCCTTCGGCCGCGAACTTCGAAATGTTCGTGGCGGTGCCGGTCCATAGCCCTTCGTCGTTGAAAATCGATATGCCTGTCCCGGTTGAAAAGGCGTCGAACGCCAATTGATTGTTGGCATTGATCGGCACGGGCATCAGCGGCAGCGGCGTAGACGCGTTCGTCGGCGCAAACGAACTGAAGGTCACGGCCGGGGTAAAGTGCGAGTTGTCGATGCGCGCTACGAGCGACACGTTGCCCGGCGTGCCGGACCACAGACCTTGGTCGTTGAGTCCGGAAAAGACGCCTTGCCCGATCAGCGTGCCATAGAAGTCGACGTGCCCTTGCGCGTTGATCGAAGGAGGAACGCCGATCGGGGTGAATGGGGCGGGCGGAAACTGCGCAAAAGTTATGCCGTTCGATGTGCCGGGTGCATTGGCGCCGGAGAGAGCGATCGCTTGCACTGAGGTGTCCGAGAACGCTATCGACTCCATAGCGCAAAGCAGAAACGCACTGTGGAATCCGAATGACGTTAGAAGGATTCGTGTCTTACGAAGAAGCACAGCCCAGACGCAGCCCATGAAATGCCCCTTTGTTTTTTATGGAAGATTCGTCCGCAAGGGTCCTGTGTTTGACCTGCAGGACACTCAGCACAGCGAACGTGGTGGATCGCGCTTGATCGGACGCGGTGCTGAACCCTGGCGAAGAAGTAGCTTGTGAAAATCCGAATCGCCGTCATGAAGAACGGCAGGAGGCTATTCAGAAGTCACGAGCAGGTGTTCCAGGGGCGTTCAGGGGGGCGGAAAGCAATGGCTCCGCCTTGGTGCCGCGATAATAAGCTGGCCCCATAACAGGGTCAATGAAAAACTGCAGGAATCTGGCAGCTCGTCAGGTTTTGGATTCCCGCGGCAGCGACATGGTGTCGTCGGAACGGGGGAAGCCCGGGCAAATCCGTTTCCTGACCATGCTCGTATATCTTGTGACCCGGGGGATCGGCCCGCGTGCAAAGCACCGGGACGAACTGTCGTCGGGGAAATCCGATGACAAACAGGGGATAGCGGCCTCGGGACGCACGCCGACGCGGGGAGAGACTCCCATGCCTAGCCGATTCAGCTTCTTTCCGCCCTCCAATCGCGACGAGCGGATCGCCCGCGCCCGTGACACCTTGGGATTCTGCGAGGCGATGTACCAGATCCATGCCCAAACGGGCGATGCATGGGGATCGGAATTGCTGGTGCTCAAGGCCATGCAGCGCGCCGCTGTCGCCGTCTTCCGCGACGATTGCCATATGTGGGATTGGCAATAGCAAGGCGCCCGTACAGCCAATAGGGCGCTCCTTCTGGGCGGTGGGTGAGTAGCCGGTTCGCGGCGGTTGCACGGAAATCGGCAACCCTGGACTAAATCCGCACGTCCAGCGGTGTCATTTCGAACGCCGATTCGCGCGATTCTGGTTGCCGACGCGCCCCTAGCGCGGATGGAACGCCTTTTGCGACACCAGGTTGCTGGAAAGTAATTTGCCAGCTAATGCGGGAGGGGGCTGCGATTTCGTAGAAAGAACGTAGCCGCCTTTGGCAGAGAAGCCTCGATTAGGGAAAGGGTGGACCATGTACTCCCCACTTCGCGTTTTGCGCTCGTTGGCCGTCGCTTTGTCGTTGGCCATGCTTTGTGTTCCTAGCGTTGCGTTCGCCCGGGGTGGCGGTGGGCATGGCGGCGGTGGCCACGGGGGAGGAGGTCACGGCGGCGGCCATGGCGGCGGATTTCACGGCGGTGGCGGCCATCGCGGCGGTGGTGGTGGTTACCGTGGCGGCGGAGGATATCGTGGCGGCGGCGCTTACCGGGGTGGGAGCGCCTACCGCGGCGGGTCAGTCGCGCGCGGCAGTTACGCCGGAGGCCGCGGCGCCGGCGGCATGTCGCGCGGTGGCATGGGCAACGTCGGGCGAACCGGCGGCATGGCACGTACCGCGGGCGGCGCAGGACGTTCGCAGAATTCGTTCCTCGCCCGACACTCTGTAAACGGTGGTGCCAACCATTTCGCCAATGGCTCGTTTGGGCGCGGTATGTCCGGCAATTCGAATTCGTTCATCGGTCGCCACGGCAATGGCTTTGGTAACGGCAACTCGTTCAACCGCACGACGAATTTCGTGAACAACCGCGGCGGGGGCATTAACAGCTTCAATCGTGGCTTTGGAGGTTATGGCTACGGGCGCGGACTTGGCTACGGTTATGGGCGTGGCCTCGGCTATGGCGGCTACGGAGGATTCGGCCGCGGCTTCGGCTTTTGGCCGTTCTTCGGATTCCCCTTCTTCGGATATGGCCTCGGCTATGGGCTAGGTTATGGGCTGGGCTATGGTGGCTACGGTGGTTATGGGTATGGTGGCTATGGTGGGTACGGCGGCTATGGTGGGTACGGGAACTACTATGCCGATTACCCCGTGACAACCGACAACGCGCTCGCGGTAGCCACGACGAACCCAGTCGAATCGCAAACCTATGCCGATCGCGGCGAAGCGGCTTTCAAGGCCGGCAACTACTCTGAGGCCGTCTACGACTGGAAGCACGCCCTGGTCGATGATCCGCAAAACGGCACGCTTGGCATGCTGTACGCGCAAGCTCTGTTTGCCTACGGAAACTACCCCGAGGCGGCCGGCGCGACGCAAGTGGCCATGTCGCTTTTGCCCGCCGATCATTGGGGAGTGGTCGTAAAGAACTACACCGATCTGTATCCGAACATAACGAACTACACGACGCAGTTGCGTTCCTTGGAAAGTGCCCGGAACGCAAAGCCAGACGACCCAGCGCTGCGCTTCCTGCTCGGCTTCCACTACAACTACCTGGGCTATCCCGCGCAAGCTGAGCGCGAATTGAAAAAGACGATCGAGCTGCAGCCGCATGACGAGGTGGCCAAGCAGTTGCTGTCGGTCGTGAAGGGCGAGGCTCCCTCGGCGCCGGCCATTCCGACTGTTCCAGCACCCCCGGCTACTTGATGAAGTTCGCTTATCTAACCGAACGCGGTTCCAAATCCAGCGCCGCCGGATGCCAGGCGTCCGGCGGTTTATTTCCTGCTGTGGCCGCACACGGCACTCGAAGCGTTGAATGATTGCACGATACGCGATAGGCTGATTCACCTTTGAGCCGTCGGACCATGTTGGAATCCAGAATAGCGCCCGTGGCTTTCACTCCTCCTCCCTTGCCGCCGGATTTGCGAGAGCGCTTCGAGCAGGCTCTGATATTCTCGCAAGCGCAGGTCGCGCAGACCGTCGCGCGCTCGCCCGATTATTTTCCCATCTACACGGTTGACGGGCGGTGGCACCATTCGGGCGAATTGTGGACCGATTGGACCGGCGGGTTTTTCGCGGGCATGATGTGGCGCTTTTACGCCCAGAACCGTGATCCCGTCTGGCGGGCCCGCGCCGAGCATTATTCGCAATTACTGACCCACCGCCAGTACGATCAAAACGTTCACGACCTGGGCTTCATTTTTCTCAACACGTACCGGCCCTGGTATGAGTTGACGGGTGAACCGCAGCTGCGCGACGTTCTGGTGCAGGCCGGCCGCACACTGGCGACGCGCTATATGGAGCGCGGCAAGTATCTGCGCTCCTTCGTGGCTCCCGAGAGCTTGTTCATCGACATCATGATGAACGTGCCGCTCATCATCTATGCGGCGCAGACGGCCGACGACCAGCAATTGCTGAACATCGGCCTTGCCCATTCTCGGACCACGCGCGATACGATCGTGCGCTCCGACGGTTCGACCGCGCACGAGGGCATCTTTGACCTCGAAACGGGGAAATTCCTCCGCGAGTCGACCCATCAGGGATGGCGCCCTGACAGCGCCTGGGCACGTGGGCTGGCCTGGAGCCTGTACGGCTTCAGCCAGGTCTACGAATTGACGAAGTTGCCGGAATTCCTCGAAGTCGCCGAACGCAATGCCGCCTTCTGGATCGCCCGGCTGCCGACCGACGGCATCCCCTGGTGGGATTTCCGCGCCGATCTCACGCAGCCCTTGCCCTGGGGGCGCCAGAAAGACAGTTCGGCCGCCGCTATTGCCGCGAGCGGATTATTGCATTTGGCGCAGCAGACGACCTCTGACAATCGCGCCACCGCTTATCGCCTGACCGCGCTTGCCATGCTCGAACAATTGGCAGGGCCGGCGTACCTTGCCGAGGGCACGCCAGGTTGGGAGGGGATCTTGCAGCACGGCGTCTATCACACGTCGAAAAACCTGGGCGTCGACGAATCCGTGATGTGGGGCGACTTCTTCTTCGTCGAAGCTTTGACGAACGCCCTGGCCAAGCCGCACGGGTAATCGAATTCAGGTCGCGCGCTTTTCTGTACGTGCTCGGTGTTCGGCGAGGCACCGCGGCGCCCCCCCCTTTCACAGGTTGAGTGTCGACTTCAACCGGGCCTTGGGGAACGTGTTTTCGGGTTGCGCGGCCTTTCTCCCCCCCCGGGTAAGCGTCCAAGCGGAAAATATCAGCAACGGCATCCGCACCGAAGGTGCAGTTCCGAGCTAGCTTTTCAATAGCGAAGGCATCTGTGAGCATGCTCTAGTTAAAAGCTGCTGGGAATGGGCGTCACCGCACATCAAAAGCTGCGCGTGATTTGGGAACGATTGTTCCCTATTGATCGTTGGCGCGATCCTGAGACGCTGCGTCAGGCGGGGCGCATCGTCGCCTTCGATCTGGCAATGTTCTTCTGGGTCGTGATCTTCGCCCCGATCTATGCGCTGCTCGGTTCCACGCCGAGTGTCATCGTACTCGTGATGGTCGGCATCGTCTTGCCGGCTGCGTTGATTGCCTTGCAGCGTGGACTTTCGCCAACGTTGTGCGGCAATGTGCTGTGCTGGGCCGGCTGGTTGACGTATACCGCGCTCGTCTACGTACAAGGCGGCATGTCCGCGCCTTCGCCGACCTTGACCTGGTTTGCCTCGCTGCCGATTTGCGCCGTGTACATGTGCGGGCTGCGATCAGGCGTCTTCTGGACACTGGCCAGTATCCTGGCCGTTACCGGCTTCGCCGTAGCTGATCATTTCGGCTTTCCATGCCCGAATACGCTCACCCCCTTCGCCACTCGCTTGTTGCAGTTTCTGGCGCTGGCCGGCCTGATCACGTGCGTGTATGTGCTGGTACACGTGCTGACGCGGTTCGAGCTGAACGTTCGTCGGACCCTGCACGAAGCGAATAGCCGGCTCGAGGCGCAATCATCGCTCGACGCGCTGACGGGCATCGCCAACCGGCGCAGTTTCGACTGGACGATGGAGCGCGAATGGAAGCGGCACGAGCGCGCCGGCATGCCCATCTCGGTGGCGCTCATCGATGTCGACTGGTTCAAGCAGTACAACGACAATTTCGGACATCTGGCCGGCGACGACGTGTTGCGGTCGATTGCTTTTGCGATTCAATCGGGCGTACACCGGCCGGGCGACTTTGCCGCCCGCTTCGGCGGCGAGGAATTCGCCGTGATCCTCTCGGATACCGACGAGCATCAGGCGCGCTACGTGATGGCCATGATCCATCAGCGGGTGCGGGCGATCGAGATTCCCTATCCCGATCCGACCAAAGGCCCGTTCGTGACGATCAGCATCGGCATTGCCACGGCCACGCCTTGCCGGGGCGATTCGTTCATGGAACTGATTCACGAGGCCGACGTCGCACTGTATCAGGCGAAGGCCGAGGGGCGCGATCGGGCCATTCACGCCTCCCGCATCGGCGCGAGCGCGGCGGTGGTGCAGGCCGGCGCCGTGAAGACGCACTTGTAACGGCGGTGGAAATTACTTCAAGATGCCGTCGAAACTGGCGCGGATCGCCGTGGCGGCACCCGGCTTCGCGTCTTCGCCGGGGCCACCGTCCGAGCCCGCCAGTCGGCTGAGCTGATCTTGCACGTCGGTCATCGATTTCTTCACATGTTCGATTTCGTCCGAAGCACCCTTGCTGCGGAAGATCGAATGCAGCCAGTTGTCGAAATCTTCCTGCGGCGAAGCCGCGGTGGCGTCGTGCATCGATTCCAACAGTCGTCCCGCCTCTTGCTTCAGCTCTTTGTCCAAGAGGGCCGAATTCGTTTCCTGAATCTGGCAGAGCTGCTCGGCCAGGGCATTCGCCTCGCGGTCGCCCGACAGATACAGCCCGATGTGCGCTTGCTCGATGCCGGCCAATGTCACCGAGGTCGGCAAAAACGACTTTTTCTGAGCGCGGGCCGCGCAGGTAATGGTACACCAGTCGCCGCGCCACGACTTGGGCACGATCGCCAGGAACGTGAACTCCTTGGCCCCTTCCAGCGATTGACCATTGGAAGGGCGCAGCTTGAAGAACACGCCGTGTTCGCGATTGGTGGTGCCGCTGGCCAGCACGAGGGCCTTGGGGACGATTTGCTTGTAATGATTCTGCTCGGTCGTTTTCGCCGTTTGATTCCGCGAGGCCCCCAGATTGAAAATCTTGTAGCCGATGTGGGCGTCCTGCGTATTGCCCGTCGTATTCTCGGTGGTCTCGGCAACTTCGATATTGTCCCCTGACAGAGCACTCTCCAGCGTGGTGTTTGGCAGATAATCGTGGATCTTCAGCCGCAGGCTGGGGCTGATCAGCATGTAGAGAAAATCGACCACGTCGGTTTCGGAACCGCGCGTGATGCGGGCCGACAGACGGAACTTGCCTTCGATGGCTTTCAGGTTCGGATGCGCAGCGGCGCACTTTTCGGGAGTCACGTCGCGGCACTCGATCGAGTCGGGCATGTCGAACATGACGCGCGTTTCGGCGCTTGACGTGTCGGCCCACAGCACAATCGACCATGCCAAGGTCAGCATCGTCGCGAGGGTTGCAAAGCGCGCCTTGCCCATTTTCGAGTCCTTGTTGCCGGAAAGCATCGAACAGGGTGTCCGTGAAAAACCCGCGGACTTTACCAACAGGAGCAAAACCCGTCAATGCGAGCAGTGATAGCAGGAGTGCGATGACAGTCCTACCTGCAGCGGCCACCGAGCATTCGAGACGGGGGCTTCGAGCTGCCGGGGAACGAAAGGCATCACGCTTTCGGCATGCGGGCCGTCAGTCGCGGGCCAGTCCCAGCCGGGATGCCATTTGCCGATGCAGGCCGTGCGATAGCCCTGTTGCGGCCAGAGCGGCGCGACGGGTTTTGCGACCTCTCGCTCCACGCCGAACTTCGGCGCCGCCTTCGCAACGCTCTTCAGGCGCTCCCGCGCTCCGACCGCATCGAATATCCCGGATGCAAACCGAGGACGAAAAACCTCCTGACCGGATACTCCCTCATCGGCGCCGCATGGCTGAGTTTAGAGGAGCCGAAGGGCAAATCGCTCCAACTCATCCCACGGATCACGCGGTACGCTCGTGTCGGACATCATGCCGAACAATGCCAGGTCATCGCGCGGCGCCCGGCGATCGCGGTTACAGCAGATCAGTCCCATGATTTCCAGATCGGTCTGAGCCTGTTCGCGCGTCGCTTGTCGAGGTTGCTTCCTCGTCCGTTTCAGCCAAGCACAGCGGCGATCCTCCCAGAGCCAGAAGTTTGAAAAGAATGTAGTTGACATCGACGTACTCACTTGTGCCCCTCGCCGTGGTTTACCCGCTCTCGTTCCGCCAGCCGGGATCACCGATCGAAGCCGCTTATCGTCAGGGTGGACGAGTATCCTATGTTTGAAGGCTTAGGGCGCGACGGCTGCGTGTCTGCCGGATTCGCGAGAGCGATCGCATTGCCCAAGGCAGCTTCAAGCCTTCGCCTTTCCATGCAAGTCGCCAGCCTCGCCCGCAAATATGGTATTCGAAACGAAAATATCGTAGTCCTCGCTAAACGTGTAGAACCACTCCGGGGCTTCCGGGCACATACCGTCCCTAATCAAATGCCGTATACAGCGCCCGCCGGTTGACGTCGTAGACATTCCATACGCTTTCCCCTTCGGCCCAGTGCAAATTGCCGTATCCATTCGGCACGCGGTTCCTCAGCGGCGAAGGGCCGGTCGCCGTCGCCTGGATCGATCCCCGCGGCAAGGACGCAATCTGTTGCGTGCCGGCAAGCGTGACCAAGACGCGGCGTTCCCATTCGCGGCGAGATACGAGTAAGTCGACCTGATCGGCCGGCCGGTATTGTTTCAGGATGTCCGCAACCTGCGCTCTGACGTTCACTGGGTGACCGGCAAGGGCCACGATTCGATCTCCGGTGCGAAGCCCTGCTCTCTCAGCCGGTCCACCGATGTATAGTTCCGATATGACGACCGCACCGGAGTGATCCACCAGGATGGCACCCAGCATGGCTTTGGGACGAGAGTTGTCGCGCGTCCGTGGCGCCTTGATCTCGTCCCCGGACCGCATTCCCGCCAGGTGGGCGGCGCCGCCCACTTGCGCAAAACACGAGTGGTTCGCCGCCAGCAGAAGCGTCGCCGTCAAGACGGCGTACGCATGCGTTCCCTGCCGAATGAAAGACATGTTTTCCACCTTTTTGGCCCGAAAAATGGCCGTCGCTTGGAGAACCGTCACGCACCGCCCCTGATTTAACTATCCGGCAGGCGCCTCAGAGGGGCCATTGCAAAAGGAGGGGAAGTTACAGGAGCGATAAGGCATGCACCCTCGTAGAAATTAAGGAGAGCGCGCCTCAATCGATGAGTAGAATATCGTTGGGCGTGGCATAGCGCTTCGCGCGAGGGAAGAATGCTTATCTTGGTTGCTAACCACAGCGGGGTGGTCCGCTGGTCGTACGATCCGGGGATCATCAAGCGTCTTGCAGGTCGCCTTGAAGCTCGAAAGGTTTGGGAGCTCGTCGAGGATTTGGACACCTCGACGCTTCTCAAACAAGAATTCGCGATTGCGAGCGCTTTGGGCGAAAAACGCGAGTTCCACATCGTGCTTCCTGACGCGCCGTGGCACCCCGATGAAACGACGGTCATCATCGAGCCGGTGGAACAAATGGTCGTGGCGACGCTGCGTCGGTCATTCTCGCAGTTCAATATTACGAAGCGCGAGCGCGACGTGCTCCAACTGATCTGCGAAGGAATGAGCGGTTCGGAAATCTCCAACGCGCTGAATATTTGTCACACGACGGTGGAAACACATCGCACGCGGCTATATGAAAAGACAGGATGCTCCGGGACAGCGAGCTTGGTCCGATGGGCGGCCAGGAACCGGCTCATCGAGCCGTAGCGCCGCCGAATGACAGTAGTGCCAAGTTTGGCGGATTGATATAGGTGAACGCAAGGCTCCTCTTGTACATGACTTGTGTCCAGCAGGTCACTTCCAAGGAGGGAGCCATGCGTTCAAGGGTGAGTCATACCATAACGAGCCAGGATGT
>DASZWQ010000036.1 GCA_035546535.1 Pirellulales bacterium
CAGTCGCCAGCGCTCGCCGACCTCGTTCGCCGTCTGTACGGCTGACGAAGCTGCGGGTGCCGACCCGGGAGCGTTTTTCTCGGGCTCCAGCACGTGCAACAGAGCCGCCAGCGCCGCCGGGAAGCTGGGCTCGGCCAACGCGGCGAGCACCGATTTCAGACGATCCCACGCTACTCCGCCTGTTGTGCGTGCCGACGATTCAGCCCACGCGTCGACTTCCGGCAACAGGACGGATAACAGGCGCGTATTGCGCAGCAGCTCGACGGCACCGGCCCGCGAGGGATCGACGAGCATCTTGCGCATTTCCTGGGCGACGCGTTCGGGGCTGACGACCGAAATCGTGTCGGCCATTTCGTCGATTGCGGCGCGGGTGGGCGGATCAACAGCAAAATCAAATCCGGCGGCAAACCGCACGGCGCGCACCATGCGCAGTTTGTCCTCGGTGAACCGTGCCCTGGGATCGCCGATGGCCCGCACCACGCGCCGCTCGAGATCCGCCTGCCCGCCCACATAATCTATGACACGATCTTCGACGGGATCGTAGAAGAGGCCATTGATCGTGAAGTCGCGGCGCTGCGCGTCTTCTTCGGCCGTGGTGAAGATTACGGCGTCGGGATGGCGTCCGTCACTGTACTGGGCGTCGCGGCGAAACGTAGTGACTTCGACCATGCCGACGTGCTTGGGGCCGAGCACGGCTACGACGCCAAAGGCCGCGCCGATGGCCAGCGTGTGGCGGCGACCGAAGAGAGCACGAATTTGCTCGGGCGTGGCATTGGTTGCCACGTCGTAATCCTTGGGTGTGCGGCCGAGCAATTGATCGCGCACGCAGCCGCCGGCCCATAGGGCCTGGTAGCCCGCCTCGCGCAGCCGGCGCAGGACGCGGAGGGCCAGTTCACGTTGTGCGGCGGCGGTGGTTTGCGTCAACGTTATGCTCCGGCCGAGCCACGGCCGGCTGATGATGTTCGCAAGATTCGCAAGGAGAGTACCGGGACTTCGGGGATCGCTATTTCGCCGCGGCGCGCTCGCGTAGGAATTTCTCCAAGCCCGGCAAGTCGTCGGTGTTGATCAAATCGACCCCCGCGTCGGAGAGTTCAGTCCATACAGCGCGATTCGAGGGAATCGCCCAGAAGCGGATCTTGCGGCCGTGGGCGTGTGCCTTCTCGACGAATGTCTGCAGCTTCTGCTTTTCCTCGGCCGGCATCTCGCCCTGGCCGCGCCACTTGAAGTGGCTACCCCAAGCGTCACTCACCAGCGGCATCAGGTTCGCGGGGGTGTCGGAATCGAGATCGCTCATGCGGCCGTCGATGCCCGCATAGCGAACCTTGTCGGCCGCGATCCGGTCTGTGGCGCGATCGCCCGAAATCACGACCGTGATCGCGCCGGGGTGTGCTTCGCCAGCACGGACGACGGTGAGCATTTCGGCATAGTTGGCCAGACGTTCCGCGAGCACTTCATAGGCATGCCGGCCGTCGGCCTTGATATCCACGAGCAGCATGAAGGGGGGACCGTCGCGATAGACGCGACCTCCATTCGCCCGCACGCGCGCCAAGAGCGGATCGAGGTATAGCGCCTCGAGCGTCTTTTCCGGTTTCACGTCGCGGCGATTGTGCGCCACCAACAGGGCGCCGTCGACCAGGAAGATATCGGCTTCCACGTTGCAAAAGCCATGATCCAGTGCGTCGGCCAAGGGGCGCTTGTGAGCGTAATCATTGTGGGCGTGGGCGTTGGGCAAGGGCGCGGCATCGGCAGCATGCACGACGGCCGGCATGAGCAGCGTGCAAGCGAGTTGCGCCGCCGCGGCTCGCACAAGGAGGGGGAGATTCGATCGCAAATTGCCTCGATTCATAGGTGTGCCTGCGCCTTGTTGCCCGAGGGTGTGACGTTTAGATTGGTGTCCTTCCCGATTGTCCCAGACCGCGCGACAAATGCCAGCCTCGTGGGCAGCGGCGGCGTGGCTCCTCTTCGAAGGTACGTGCATCCATGAAAGCGATCGCCGTTTTTCCCGGCAAGGCCAATAGCGTACACCTGGCGGATTTGCCGAAGCCGCGCGTCGACGACATTCCCGGTGGGCGCGGCGTGCTGGTCCGCGTGCTGAAGGTGGGGATCGACGCCACGGACAAGGAGATCAACGAAGCCAAGTATGGCGCCGCCCCCCCGGGCTACGACTTTCTGGTGCTGGGGCACGAGAGTTTCGGCATTGTCGAAGAGGTCGGCGCGAACGTGAAGCACGTGCGGCCCGGCGATTACGTGGCAGCCACGGTGCGCCGGCCCGGCGGCTCGATCTACGACAAAATCGGCAACAGCGACATGACCAGCGAGGAGGTCTACTACGAGCGCGGTATCAACCTGTTGCACGGCTTTCTCACCGAACATTACGTCGACGACGCCGAGTTCATCGTCAAGGTGCCGGTGGGGCTGAAGCATTTACACGTGCTGGCCGAACCGATGAGCGTGTCGGCGAAGGCGGTGCAGCAAGCCTTCGAGGCGCAGCGCCGCTTGAAGGTCTGGCAGCCGCGCGTCGCGTACGTTTTGGGCGCGGGCCAGATCGGCTTGCTGACGACGCTCATCCTGCGGCTGCGTGGTCTGGATGTGTACACGCTGGCACGCACCAAGCCGCCCACGGTCAACGCGCAGATCGTAAAAGATCTCGACGCTACCTATGTCAGCACCAGCGAAACCTCGATGGAAGATCTCGCCAAGCGCGTCGGCAAGGCGGATATCATTGTCGATGCCACGGGATCGAGCGCCGTGGCCTTTGGCGCCATGCGCGTGCTGGGCATCAACGGCGTGCTCGTGTGGACGAGCATCACGGGCGGCCTGGAACATATTCAGGTGCCGGCCGATCGATTGAACCTCGACTGGGTGCTCGGCAACAAGCTGCTGTTGGGTAGCGTCAACGGCAATCGCGAACACTTTGAAATGGGGATTCGCGATCTGGCCGTGGGCGAGGTCACGTACCCCGGCGTCATCGAGCGGATTCTCACCAATCCTGTCGAAGGATTGGAGAACTATCGCGAAGCCATGCGCCTGCTGGTCGAGGAGAAGTCGGCGCTGAAGGTCTTCGTCGACGTAGCGGCCGGCTAAACCAGGCGCTACGATCCGCATAACGCGACCTGCACGCTGAAACGTTTGGCGCCGGATGAAGTGTCGCGACGGTTGTCTCGATTTGGAACGCCCGTCTCAAGTTTCGCGTCTCCACGCTCGGTGCCCCGAATGGGTGACCCGATAGTTTGGGTAGATTGTGCGGGCGCCAGATCGGTTTTGGCGCGATCATGCCAGCTTTGAGCCCGACTTTTCGGTCGAACGAACGCGACGATCCCTGCCGCGATCCGCTGGCGCGCGAATTGCAACGCAGGTCATTGACGGGTCAAGGATTACCCGGCCATGATAAACGGTCGGCGCGGAAGAATTTTCCAGGATATATTTCGTATTGCCCGGTGAGTTAGCAACCACGGCAATCACAACACGGGGGAGTCGACATGAAATCGCTAGTTCTGTCAGCAGCATTGGTGTTGGCCACGGCCACCGTCGCCCAGGCGCAGTACGTGACGTACTACAGCAATCCCGTAGTCACGTCGTATTACGCGGAACCTGTGACCTCGTACTACGCGCCGGTAACGACCGCGTACTACGGCGCTCCGGTGACGAGTTACTACACTCCGTACACCTCGTATTACGCCGCCGCTCCGTACACTTCGTACTACACGCCGTATACGTCGTACTATGCTCCGTATACGTCGTATTACGGAGGCTATGCGGCGCCGTATACGTCGTATTACTATCCGGCCTACTATGGCGGATGGTACCGTGGGCCCCTCGGCCGCTGGCGCTATCGCTAGCAGCGAAGCCGCGCATTCCAAAAGCGAAACGATCGGCACCCGGACGTCGGGTGCCGATTTTTTTGCGCTGGTGGCGACGTGCCCCCCACGGCAGCATAGCCCAATTCATCGTGAAAAAACGAACGAATATCACAAAAAAGATTGCAAAACATTGCGGAGGTTTCTAATCTAGGCGAGCTCCTTTTGTTTCGACCGCGCGCTATCTAATTCGGGCCCGCTAACGACGACCAAATCGTAGCGACTTCTCACGCGGTCCTTCCGCCTGGCGCGCCGTACAGGCCTTGCGCCCCATCTGCCACCGCCGGGCCGAACCCTTGCTCGTGCAATCGTACTTCCTAGCAATCGTACTTCCTAGCAATCGCATTACCGAACAGCGGAGAGAACCTGCCATGGGGCAATTCCATCATGATCGAGACACCGGTTGCAGTGCATCGCCTGTCATTCGTCGCCCTAGCATGCTCCTCGTGGCCGCGCTCACGTGCGTGGGCTTGACGGCTTCGGTCGCCGTGGCCGCCCCGACACCGATACTGCCGATCGATCCGGCAACGCAACTGGCCAATTCGCCGGGACCCGGGCAGTATTTCGGCTTCACCGACATCAACATCGATGGCACGTATGCCTGGAGCTTTCAGGTGCTGCAAACCGTGCAGGTCGTAGGCCTGGGCTGGTACGACGACGGTGCGGACGGACTATCGCACGACCACGCGGTGGGGCTGTCGGGCGATGTGCCGGCTCCGTCCCCCGTTGCCGCGTCGAATCTCCTCAGTACCACAATCCCGGCCGGAACCGGTGCGAGCTTGATCGGATCGTACCGTGTCGAGCTGAACGCGCCGCTCACACTCACCCCAGGCGTCTATGCGATCTCGGGGTGGGACTTCACGGCGAATCCCGACCCTGTGAAGTTTGCCGGCGCGAGTGTACCGACCGACTCCCGGATCGCGCCGATGCCAACGCCTTTGCGTGGCGATTACTCGGGAGCGAACGTCGAGCTTCTGGCGCCAGGGGCCTGGCTGGGCCCGATGGTTTTTGTGCAGCCGGCGCCCGAGCCCTCGACGCTCGTGCTCGCCGCGCTGGCGATCGTAGGCGCAGTCGCATATCGCAGACGACGGGCGTAACGGAACCGCCGCGGTTGTCACGGCGCGCACGTGTGCCGCGATCACAAAAACTTGTCGCACGCCCGGCACGCGGATACGCTACCGGCATGCTCTTCATCAACGGTCGACCGCGAGCCGTCTGCGACGGTGTTACCCGCCGTGATCTTCTGCAAATCGGCGGATTAGGCGCGCTGGGCGTCGCGCTGCCCGACCTGCTGCGGGCGCGCGTCAACGCACGGCCGGCACTTGTCTCGGCGCCAGCGCGGCACACGTCGGGCAAGGCCGAGGCGTGCATTCTGATCTATCTTTTCGGCGGCCCGAGCCAGATCGATACGTTCGATATGAAGCCGGCTGCGCCCGCGGACTTTCGCGGCGAGTTCCGGCCGATCGACACGAATGTGCCGGGCATACAGATCTGCGAGCACTTTCCGCTCTTGGCACGGCAGGCCGACAAGCTCACGATCGTGCGCTCGATGCACCACCTGCATCCGCGGCACGGTTACGGGCTGTACTACATGTTCACTGGTCGCGAGCACGCGCGGCCCGACCTGGACGCCGCGCCGGCGCCCGAGGATCATCCCTCGCTGGGGGCTCTGGTCGCGAAGCTGCAGGGACCGCGCGCCGATTTTCCTCCCGCCGTGACATTGCCGCGTTGGAACCGGTTTCTGGATTTGCCGAACGAATACGCGGGCGAGGTAGCGGGCTTTCTGGGCAAGGCTTACGACCCGTGGCTGGTGAAAGGAGAACAAGGAGGGCGGAACTTTGCGATTTCCGGCGTCGAGCTGCCGGACGGCATGACCCTCGACCGGCTGACGTCGCGGCGCGAATTGCTCAACGAGTTCAACGGCGAATTGGCGCGATGGGCGGATCGCGAGCCGTGCGATCAACTTGCCGGACTCTATCGACAGGCAATGTCGATCGTCACCTCGCCGCGAGCACGTCGCGCTTTCCGATTGGAGGATGAGCCGGCGCCTTTGCGTGCCTCCTACGGGGACGAGCCATTCGGCCAAGGTCTATTGCTCGCGCGGCGACTGGTCGAGGCCGGCGCCACCCTGGTCACGGTCAATTGGCACGACGATGGGCGCGATGTAAAGAGCCCTTTCTGGGACACGCACAAGGACAATTTCTCGACGCTCAAGAACGTGTTGATTCCGCCGTTCGATCGTGCTTTTTCGGCGCTATTGGTCGATCTGAGCGAGCGCGGTCTTTTGGATTCGACGCTGGTGGTCGTGATGGGGGAGTTCGGCCGCACGCCGCGCATCGGCCGGATCGTAATGAACAATGCCACGAACGCCAGCGGTCGCGACCATTGGCCGCATGCCTATTCCGTGTTGCTGGCCGGCTGCGGCGTGCGCGGCGGCCAGGTTTACGGCGAATCGGATGAGCTGGCCGCGCATGTGAAGGATCGTGGTGTCACGCCGCCTGATCTTGCGGCGACGGTGCTTTACGCGCTCGGCATCGACTCGCGCGAGCACATTTACGATCGGCAGGGGCGCCCGCAGCCCGTGGCCACGGGCCAGCCGGTCATGGAATTGTTTTAGAACCGGCGCCGCGGTGCATGTTGCCGTGCCGTCGAGCCCAAACCCTCGAAGTCCATCTCGAAAGACAAGGATCACCATGGCGCGTGTTCCGCCCGTTGACTACAAGAGAGCCGAGCCGGCGACGCAGGCCGCCTTCGACAAGATCGTGGCCGCGCACGGCCGGATGACGAACATGAAGGCGACCTTGGCGCATTCGCTGCCGGCGCTCGACGCCTTGATGGAGTGGTACCCGTTGCGCGAGGAAGTACACAAGTTTCTCGAGCCGCGCGCCACGATGTTGTTCGTACACGCCATCTCGTCGGCGACCGATTGCCTGATTTGCTCGACGTTCTTCCGCCGCCACTTGATCGATGCCGGCGAAGACCCGGACCGGCTAACGATGGACGAGCGCGAGCAGCTCGTCGTCGATTTTGGGCGCCAGCTTGTGCGCGATGCGAACCAGGTTTCCGACGCATTGTACGAGCGCCTGGCCCGGCAGTTTTCGCAGCCGCAGATCGTGGCTCTGACAGCATTCGGCGCGATGATGATTGCCACGAATGTGTTCAACAACGCGCTGCGCGTCGATTTGGACGACTATCTAGAGCCCTATCGTCGGCCGGGGCGTTGACGCGCGCCAGGCAGCAGTGCATGCTGCCCGTGTCAATGAGCGCGGGAAGGCAATCGTCCCGCGCCTTATCATCCTCATCAACGAGTCGCCCGATGCCTGACGCCGCGAATGCCCGACCGTTAGTCGATCGAGTCGCCTTTATCACCGGCGCAGCGCATGGGCAGGGACGCGCTACGGCGCTCGCGCTTGCCAGGGCCGGCGCGCATATTGCCGCGCTCGACGTGGGGCGGCCGCTTGCATATCCCGGCTACACGATGGGCACGACCGGCGAGCTTGACTCGTTGGTCGACGAGTGTCAGCGCGCGGGAGTCGAATGCCTGGTCTTCGCCGCCGATGTCCGCGATGACAACGCCGTGAGCACGGCCGTGGCCGCGACGGCGCAGCGTTTCAGCCGCATTGACATTCTCTTCAACAATGCCGGCATCTGCGGCTATGGCCTCGCGCACGAACTGACCGAAGCGGCCTGGGACGCGATGATCGACATCAATCTCAAAGGGGCCTGGCTCGTCGCCCGCCGCGTGATCCCGCACATGATCGCCCGGCGCTCGGGCGTGATCATCAACAACTCATCGGTGGCGGGCTTGCGCGGCATGGCGCGGCTTAGCCATTATGCGGCCTCGAAGTGGGGACTGACGGGGCTTACCAAATCGTGGGCCCTGGAACTGGCGCCCCATAACATCCGCGTCGTCTCGTTGCATCCGACAGGCGTCAACACGCCGATGAACGACGGGCTGGCCGCGCTCGAAGGAATGAGCCCGCGCGAAATCGCCGAGCGGTCGGCAGGCAACCTGCTGCCGGTGCCGTGGATCGAGCCGGAGGACGTGGCGCAGGCGGTGCTGTTCCTGGTTTCGGACGCGGCGCGCTATGTCACTGGTTCGGAATTCGTCCTCGACGCGGGACTGCTCACGCGATGAAAGCTGAACGGCACACACGACGCGAGTTTTTCGAACGGGCGGCCGCCGGCGGCGCTTCGTTCGCCATGATCGCCCGATTTGGAGATACGACAATGGCAGAGCACCCGGCGGCTGAACTGGGCGAGCCAGCTAAAGGCACGGCCATCGACGCCCATGTTCACGTGTGGACGCCCGATACGGCGAAATATCCGCTCTCGGCCGGCTACATGCGCGACGAGATGGTGCCCGCCAGCTTTACGCCCGAGCAGTTGTTCGCGCACATGCGACCGTGCGGCGTGGGACGCGTGGTGCTGGTGCAAATGAGCTTTTACGGCTTCGACAATTCGTACATGCTCGATTCGATCCGGGCGTTTCCGAGCGTGTTCTCGGGCATTGCCGTGATCGACGATTCCGTTGCGCGGCCGCAGGACGAAATGCGCCGGCTGAAGCCTTTGGGCGTGCGCGGCTTTCGGATCTATCCACGCAACATGCCCGTCGACCGCTGGCTCGAATCGCCGGGACTGAAGGCGATGTGGGAATGCGGCGCGGCCGAGCGACTGGCGATGTGCTGCCTGGTGAATCCCGATGCCCTGCCGGCGATCGACCGGATGTGCGAAGATCACGCCGATACACCGGTGGTCATCGACCATTGCGCGCGGATCGGAATGACGGGCGAGATCCACGAAGCCGACCTGACGCAACTCTGCCGGCTGGCACGACACAAGAACACCTACGTCAAGATTTCGGCCTTTTATGCATTGGGCAAGAAGAAGTCGCCCTATACGGACCTGGCGCCCATGATCCGCAAGTTATACGAGGCGTTCGGCGCCCAACGGCTGATGTGGGCCACCGATTGCCCCTACCAGGTGCAGGGTGAGCACACCTATCCCGATTCGATCGAGCTGGTGCGCTCGCGGCTCGACTTTCTCGGCGCCGACGATCGCGCGTGGCTGTTGCACAAAACCGCCGAACGCGTGTTCTTTTCGTAGGGTGCGCTCTCGCGCACCGCAACGCGCGGGTCAATCCGGTGCTCACAGAGCACCCTACGACGCGCTGTGGCATGCTTTTTCGCCGCAGGTGAATAAGCATGTCTTAACGCGGGCGCCGTGTACCACGCCCGCCCTTCGGCATATACGGTGCTCACAGAGCACCCTACGGGCGGCTCATGCATTCGTTCCCGTCAACCGATAAGCCGTGACGAACAGCACGGCGAATATCGCGTCGGGCAAGACCACGAGCGACGGGCCGAGCGGTGCGCGCTCGAGCGCCACCAAGAGCGCCGTCGACAGCACGAAGGATCCCTTGGCAAATGCCCCCAAAAGCATGAACGGGCGATAGCGGAGCGGATCGATCCCGATCAGCAAGTAGCCGATCTGCCACGCCAGCGTCACGCTCACGAAGCCGTAGTAGATTTCCGGATGTGTGATCGGCGGCGGCACCTGCCGGCCGAGGAAATCTTCGAGGAAATACATCGGCGGCAGAATTAGCAGACCAAACGCGGCGGCGATAAGAAATACACGCTGCGCGAATTTCATGGTGCTCTATGACGTGATGCCCTTGGTCAATTCCATGAAGGCCGTTTCCAGGTTGACCTCTTCTTCCTTGAAAAGCGTCAGCTTGTGTCCGGCGCCGATCAACAGGCTGGGCAGATCGCTGTAGTC
>DASZWQ010000037.1 GCA_035546535.1 Pirellulales bacterium
GCTGGCCGGTTACACATACGAAGAAATGGTCGCCTACCTGCTGCTGACCAACGTCAGCCGGGCCTTTTCCAGCATGCCGGGCCTGGCTTCGACGATCGCCCTGCAAATCCGCAACGGCGAAATCAAGAAGTTCATGATCCAGCCGATCGACATGATCGGCTTCCTGCTTCTCTCGCGGGTGGCGCACAAGCTCGTCTATTACATGGTGGCCTTCGGGCCGTACGCCCTGATCTTTTATCTCTGTCGTGGATTCTTCTCGGGCTGGCCCGACGCGGCGACGATGGGTGCTTTTCTCGTGTCCCTCGTGTTGTCGTTCCTGCTGGGATTCTTCCTCGAAGCGACGCTGGGGATGGTGGGCTTTTGGATTCTGGAAGTCAGCTCGCTGTTGTTCGTGTATCAGTTGTTCAGCTTCTTCTTCTCGGGCCAGATGTTCCCGATCGATATCCTGCCGGACGTGGCGCGACAGATCGTCGATCTGCTGCCGATTCCGTACATGGCCTATTTCCCGGTGGCCGTATTCCTGGGAAAGATCGTGGGCCGTGACCTGGTCGTGGGCCTGGTTGTTCAGGCCGCCTGGGTCGTGTTCTTCGTCATCGCCAGCCGGCTGGTGCTGAAAGTCGGTCTCAAACGCTATAGCGGGTACGGGGGTTAGCTGATGGCGGCCCGCGAAAAGCCCTCCTACCTGCGAGTGTTCCTCACGTTCGCCCACAACAGCCTGGTGCGGGACATGACGTTCCGCGCGAACTTCATCATCGATTGCGTGGCGTCGCTCTCGTGGGTAGCGATTCAGTTGGCGTTTTACCTGCTGATCTTCAAACTCTCGCCGTCGATCGGACTGGAAGGGGGCTGGGGCAAATACCAGTTCCTGATCTTTCTAGCCACGACGCTATTTGCCAACAGCCTGGTCGGCGCCTTCTTCATGCCGAACCTGAGCGAGTTCAGCGAATTGATCCGCACCGGCAATCTCGACTTCGCCCTGCTGAAGCCGATCGATACGCAGTTCCTTATCTCGTTCGCGCGGGTCGAGTGGTCGGCATTGTCGAACTTTATCTTTGCGTTTGTGGTGATGATCGTGGCACTGTTTCACCTGGACGCCTGGCCGCAGCCCGTGCAGTGGCTCTTGTATCCGATCTACATGCTGTGCGGCGTGGCGATGCTGTACGCGCTGATGATCGCGCTTTCGAGCCTGAGCGTGTGGATGGGCAGAAACCAGAACATCTACGATTTCTGGTTCTACATCACGAACTTCTCGCGCTACCCGATGGAGATCTACGAAGGACCGATCGGCACGCCCCTGCGGAAGATATTCACCTTCGCCATTCCGATTCTGGTCGTGGTGAACGTGCCGGCGCGAATCCTGGGCCAGCCGCTCGAGGCGCAAAACTGGCCGCTGGCCGGCTTTGCCGTCCTGGTCACGATTGCGAGTCTGGCCGGCTCGCGCTGGTTGTTCAAAAGTGCGCTGGGAAGCGACCGCAGCGCGAGCAGTTGAGAACCAGGCCACGTCATGGAACCTGTAGCCGGGGTCTGTGACCCCGGAGCGAATCAAGATCACATTCGATCTCAAACGGTTTACCAATGAACGGCGGCCATCTGACAAGGCTCGACCGAATCTGGGCTGAGCAACCGGTTTTTTTCATCACCACGTGTACAGCGTCTCGACGGCGCCAACTTTCGTCACCGCAAATGCACACCATTTGCTGCGACGTTTGGAGCATCGTGTCCGAGCGCCATGGCTGGCGCGTTGGCCGTTACGTGCTCATGACCGACCACGTCCATTTCTTTTGCGCGCCGCTAGAAGCGTGTCGGCCGCTGTCGCTGCTCGTTGGAAAATGGAAGGAATGGACCGCCAAGCGCGCAGCCCGCGAACTTAATCTTGCCGTTCCTCTGTGGCAGGAAGAATTCTTCGATCACGTGCTACGATCGCAGGAAAGTTACGAGCAGAAATGGATCTACGTTCGAGATAATCCGGTCCGAGCAGGGCTTGTTTCCAATGCCAACAACTGGCCATATCAAGGTGAGTTACAAGAGTTGCGATATTAAGCAGCACGCGATTGGCTTCCTCCTTCGTCCTTCAGTCCCGGGGTCGCAGACCCCGGCTACAGAAGAAAGGCCTATATCACCCAAAGCGCTGCCAGCACCATCAGGCCGATCATCGTCAAGACGGCGATCAAGAACCATAGGCTGCCGGCCGCCGACGGCGCCCTTGAACGTGGCGTGATGTAATCGCCGCACGCGGGGCAGCGCTCGGAATCCTCGTACACGCTTGCGCCGCAGCTTGGGCAGATATATTCGTCGTCACCGGCATCGTCCTCATCGTCCGGTTCCGGATCCTCCCAATCCTCCAGTGGGCGGCGCGACATGGCGATTTTTCAACTCCCTAACCGTATGGGGAAAACAAGCTTGGCCGCGACAAATCACGCCTCTGACGGCCACGCCTGTCTTAGCATAGAATAGTTCCTCAAAGCTGGCCTCCTACCGGGCGGGCCCTGTTGTGCCGCCTGTATCTCCCCACCTACGATCCGCATCCGCATGCAACTTGCCTTCAGCTCGAACGCCTATACCCAGTTCCCGATCGAAGAAGCCGCCGCGCGGATTGCCGCCGCGGGCTATACCGGCATCGAGCTACTGGCCGACGTGCCGCACGCCTGGCCTGTCGGGCTGTTGCCCGCGCGTCGGCAAGCGATTCGCGAATGCCTGGCGGCAAACAATCTGACGGTCTCGAACGTCAACGGCTTCATGATGAATGCCGTGGCCGATCCGCGGCAACCGTATTGGCATCCGTCGTGGATCGAGCCCGACCCGAACTATCGCGCTATTCGCCGTGAGCATACGAAACGCGCGCTGGTGCTGGCGAAGGAGATGGGGGCAAAGAATTTGCAGACCGAGCCGGGCGGACCGCTCGCGCCGGGCCAGACCTGGCGCGAAGCGGCCGATATCTTTTACGAAGAGCTGATGCCGTGTGTCGAAGTCGCCGAGCGTTTGGAAGTCGGCCTGCTGATCGAACCGGAACCCGACCTGATGATCGAGCGTTTCGGCCAGTTCCTGGAATTTATCGAGCGCATCGATTCTCCCTGGATCGGATTGAACTTCGACATCGGCCACGCCTTCTGCGTCGGCGAGCAACCGCAAGATTGGGTCGCCCCGATGGCGCCCTACGCCCGGCATTACCACTTCGAGGATATTGCCTCGACGCGCGTCCATCGCCACTTGATCCCCGGCCACGGGGCCATTGATTTCGCGGCCGTGCTGAAAGCCATTAAGGCGACCGGCTACGACGGCTGGATCACGGTCGAACTGTATCCCTACATCGATCAGCCCGACGAGGCCGCCCGTGCGGCGTACACTTATATGGCCGAGGCGATGGCGAAGGTGGGCATCGATTTCCAGAAACGGTGAGCGTCGGGCCATGGCAACCGAATCGGAACCGGTCGTGCCCGAACTCGATAACGATCCGCCGGGCATGAGCGCGCGGGCGTGGCTGCAACTGTTCCGGTTGCCCAACGTCTTCACGGCGATGGCCGACATCTTCCTCGGCTATCTGCTGGTACACGACTCGCTTGAGCCCTGGTGGAGCTTTTTGCTCCTGCTGGGGGCGTCTTGCCTGTTGTATACCTCAGGCATGATTTTGAACGACGTCTTCGACGTTGCCGTCGATCGTCAGGAGCGTCCGGCGCGGCCCATCCCCTCGGGCCGCATTCCACTCTCCGTGGCTTTGCACACGGGCGGAGTCATGCTGGGTTCGGGCGTGGCGTTCGGATGGGCAGCAAGCGCGCTTGTCGGAGAGGCGCGCCCTGGCATCGTGGCCACGGCACTTGCCGTAGCAGTGCTCGCTTATGATCGAGTACTCAAGCGCACGCCGGTGGCCCCATTGATTATGGGGAGTTGCCGCACGCTCAACGTCTTGCTCGGCGCAAGCACGGCCGCTGGTGCCTGGCACACGATTCACTACATCGTGGCCGCGGGCGTGGGGCTGTACATTACCGGCGTCACCTGGTTTGCGAGGACCGAGGCACGGCAGAGCAACCGGATGGCACTAGCCGCCGCGACCGTGGTGATGGCCGCGGGCCTGACGACGCTCGCCTATTTCCCGTCGGCAGTGGACGACGCGCTCGAGCTGGCCTGGACGCCGCTTTACGCGTTAGAAATCGGCTCGCGCTGGTACGTGCTGTGGGGATTGCTCGGGCTTTTGATCCTGCGGCGTCCCGCCGCGGCGATTGCCGAGCCGATACCACGGCGCGTGCAATTGGCCGTGAAGGAATGCATCCTCTCGTTGATCGTCATCGACGCCGTAGTCTGCTATTCCGTGCGCGGCGTGCCGTGGGCGATCGTCATACTTGTTCTGCTCGTCCCGACACTTGTTCTCGGTCGGTGGATCTACTCGACGTAAGAATCCGTGTGAGCACGGTCGTCGCGCAGCGCCTTGCTACGCGAGCGAATAGGTCCCATGCCCGGCGCGGCGGAGCTTGCCTTCGTCGGCCAGCGCTTCCCAAACGGCTTTCGGATATTGATCCGGGGGCGTGATGCCCGCAATCGAAGAATGGCCGCCCGAACTCGTCGGCCCACGCCCGATGCGTGACGCATCGTCGAGCTGCGTCAACTTCAACCGCTTCTTGAAGGCCTTGAAGGCGGCCTTGAGAACCTCGGGGGACGGTGGCGCGGGCTGCGCAGCCTGGCCGGCGGTTACATCGGGAGAATTGGAGGGCGTTTCCGACATGTTACTGGCTCTGTTCTGAAGGATTTCGGGCGGCACGAGAAGCAAATCCCATCGCTCGAACGTTCTGGCCAGGTATCAATTTACCCTTCGCCTGCCCGCTCGCTAGTCTCGCGATTGGCGGGCTTCCAACGCCCAGCATTTGGGCATACCGCTCCGTCGCAAAACGGCGCCGCCGAGCGAGAACTCCGTAAGGCCCGGGGTGAACCGGGGCCAAGGCCGGGAAACGCCCTAAAACAGGACCCCGGCGCGGGATTTGCGTGCGCCCCAGACGCGTCTTTCGATTCCCTGTCTTTCTCGCCGCGTTCTCATGAACAGTTCCGCGCGCCGCGTCATCATCGGCGGAATCTTCTTCGGCCTCACCTGCGTAGCGGCCGTGGTGGGCTACATGGCGGCGGGATGGCACATGCTCGACGCCATCTACATGGTCGTCATTACCGTCTTCGGCGTGGGCTACGGCGAGGCCAAGCCGCTCGATAACTCGGTCCTCAAGATCTTCACCATGGGGGTGATCATCGCCGGCTGCTCGTCGGGCATTTACGTCGTGGGTGGTTTCGTTCAAATGCTCGCCGAAGGCGAGATCAACCGCGTATTGGGGACTCGTCGCATGTCAAAGGGAATCGAACAGCTCGAGGGGCACACGCTGATCTGCGGCTACGGCCGCGTCGGCCAAATGCTGGCCAGCGACCTGGCGGCCGCCGGTCAGACGTTCGTTGTGATCGACACCTCGGAAAGCCGTGTGGGCGAGGCCCAGGCCGCCGGCCATCTGGCGCTGCTGGGAAGCGCCTCGGAGGAACGCACGCTGGAAGCGGCCGGCATCGCGCGCGCCAAGGTGATGGCGGCCGTGCTGCCGGACGACACTGCGAACGTGTTCGTCACGCTCACGGCGCGCGATTTGAATCCGTCGATTCAGATCATCGCCCGGGCCGAATCGCCTTCGACCGAAAAGAAGTTGATGCGCTCGGGCGCCAATCGCGTGGTGCTGCCTACGCTGATCGGCGCCACAAAGATTGCGCACATGATCGTGCGCCCCTCGGCCGAAGATTTGTTGCAGGAAACCGCCGGCAAAACGCATCTGAACGAAGAGCTGAAGCGAATCGGGTTGGAGCTGACGGAAATCGAGCTGAAAGCGGCGTCGCCACTCGTGGGTCAAAAAGTGGGAAATGTCGAGGTCAGCGGACAGGGCGGATTCGTCGTCGTGGCGATCAAGCGCGCGGACGGGACATTGGTTCGTGCGCCCCAGCCCGATACGTTACTGGCCGTGGGCGACATCTTCATGATTCTTGGACATGAGGAAGCCTTACCCGAGATTGCCCGCCGCGCGAAACCGCGCGCCGTCATGAACTATCGCGGCGCTAAGGTGCAACTGCCGGGTTAGGTTTACGGTCGCGGCGTCAATGGCGCCTGCGGAACCGGCGGCGTCACTTGCGGTTGCCCGCCGCCGTTCGCCAGCGACTCCCGATAGGACCTGGCCCAGGCTTCGAGACGCGCCGCTTCGGCCGGCTGCCCTTGTTCGCGGGCCGTTTGTACCGCCGACGCGGCGGCCGCCAGCGCACGCTCCGGCTGCTTTGCCTGCGCACAGGCAACGGCCAGATTCGCGTGGGCCTGGATCGATGGCTCGAGGCGCAACACCTGTTCGAAATGCTCAATTGCTTCCGCGCCCTGGCCGGCGCCGACGAGCAGAATCCCCAGCCTCTTATGGGCCGCGGCGTAATCGGGTTTTAGTCGCAGCGCCTCGCTATAATGTTGCCGCGCCGATTCCGGCTTGCCTGCCGTCTCGTCCAATTCCGCAAGCGCGTAATGTATGCGGTAGTCGGGCAAGAGCGCGAGCGCCTGCTCGTATTCGCTTCGGGCTCGATCGGTTTCTCCCTGCTTCACGAGCAGCCGCGCGTAACTGAAATGCAGCGCCGCCATGTCGGGACGCAGGCGCAGCGCCTCTTCGTAGTGCTCTTTCGCCTCGGGCAGCCGGCCCGCGGACTCAAGCGCGCCGGCCAGGCTTTGATGCCCCACGAAGTTCGGCGCAAGCTGGAGGGCCCGCTCGTAATGCTGGATCGCCTCGTCGACTTTCCCCGTTCTTTCCAGCGCGTCTCCCAGATTGATTTGCACCAAGGAATTCTCGGGCTGGTGCTTCTCGGCGTCGCGCCACAAGGTGACTTCGTCGGCATAAACAGCCACGCGCCGCACGTCGAGCAGGAGATAGCAGCCGGCCGCGCACAATACGCCGACCATCGTCAGCCGCAGTGGCAGAGCCTCGTTCGATCGGCGGCCGCGCGAGATTCGTCCAGCGAGCATGCGGCTCGACAACGCGTAGCAACCGGCCACGACCCATGGAATGACCGCCGCGAGCACGAGGTACAAGCGGCGCTCGGCGGCCACCTCGGTGGCGATCGGCACCAAAAGCGTTGGTGACAAGACAATAAGCGAACTTGCGCCGACGAATCCCAACGATTTGCCACGATGCGTCAACCATGCAACGGTGGTTGCAAGCACCGCGGCCCCGATCACCCAGGGCCACGCGGCTGCAACGTCCGGAAAATACGGCATCGCATAATGAATCACTAGCGGCCACGGCCAGACAATCAGTTTCAAATACAGAAACAACACTTTCGACTGCGTCAACCACCACTCAGGACCCGTCACACCATTACCAAAGCCGACGACCGGCGTGCGCGGGCCGTGCAGGTTCAGTGCAGCCAGCGGCAGCCAGGTCAGGATCAGGCCCAGGTACAGCGGCCACGAGGCGCGCAGCGCCTGGCGAAACGATCCGGCGACAAACGTTCGCTCGTAAAGCAGGACGACCGCCGGAACCGTCGCGCACGTCTCCTTACTCAACATCCCCAGCAGGCAGCACAGCACGGCCAACGTCAGCCAGCCAGCACGGCCGCGCGTGGGCTCTGCCGCCCAATAACGCTGCGCCATGTACATCGTCAGAAAATAGCAGAGTGCCATCAGCACTTCCGTGCGCTGTGTGATATAGACAACGCATTCCGTTGCCAGCGGGTGCAAAGCCCATAGAAGCGCCGCGGCGATTGCCAATGGGTCCGCCACGGCAGCAAACCGTTCCTGCAAGAACGACCGTCGCAGCGTCCGTCGAACGATCGCCGCCAGAACGATGGCCGCTAAAGCGTGCAGTGCGATATTCGTCGCACGATACGATCGCGGGTCCAACTCCGCGAAGTGGTAATTCGCCGCCAGGGACAGGTTCACCACCGGTCGGCCATGCACCGGAGATCCCGGTGCGGGTTGCAGCGGGCTGTACTGGCCCGAAAAGCTTATCGCCGGCCACAAAAAGCGTATCGAGGGATTATGAACGACCGTGGCCAGGTCATCGAAGATGAACGGCGCGCTCAGCGAATCGCGATACGTCAGTCCGATAGCCACCACCAGCAGCACCGCGCCGCCCCAACACCACGCCCTGGCATGGCGGTTTTCGGCAACAACTACGCGAGCGCCATTGGGTGGATCCCTTCGCGGTGCCGCGGCCGACGTCCGATCTTTCCTGCGCGCGTTCATGGAGCTTTGCCATCGGGCAACGCCCGGTCGGAAGTCGCGGCCGGCAATGATTGGTGGTAGCTTTTCGCCCAAGCCTCTAACTGCGCCGCCTGGTCGGCTTGTCCTTGCGAGCGCGCCATGAGCGCTCCGGCTTCCGCCATCGCCAACGCCTCCTTCGAGCGGCCGATGCGCGAATAAGCAATCGCCAGATTGCCACACGCGTCGGCCGAAGGGGGCATACGGCGGAATTGTTCGATGGCCTCGCTGACCTCACCTGCCTCCATCAAGAGCAGGCCTAGCGCACGCCGGGCTGCGGCAAAATTGCCTTGCGCACGGATCGCGCTTTCATAGTGCTCACGCGCCGCAGCTCGGTTTCCCTCTTGTTCCGCTAATCCCCCCAGCGCGAAATGCGCTCTGGCGAAACCGGGGAAAATGTTCACCGCCAGTTCCAGTTGGCCCTTCGCTTCCTGTGTCTTGCCGAGCCGGCGCAACGTCTGCCCCAGACCGTAATGGCCTGCGGCCATCTCCGGATTGAGCCGCACTGCTTCCTGATATTGCGGTTCCGCTTCCTCGAAACGCCCGGTCCCGGCCAAGGCTTCGGCCAGGCGAAAATGACACATGAACAGGTTGGGCTGGATCTGCACCGCGCGCTCGTAATAAGGAAGAGCTTCCGCGCGGCGCCCCAAGTCTTCCAGAGCGCCACCGAGATTCAACAGCACGAGCGGGCTGTCGGGCTGATTCTCAGCCGCGTCGCTCCAAAAGGCATAGGCGTTTTTGTAAACCTCGAGCCGCTGTACGTCGATCAAGCCGTATGCGCCGGCCAGCACGAGCGCGATGAGCAGGGTCATCATCAGCGGAGCGTTGCTGGTCGACCGGCGGCGTGACGAGGCGCGCCTTTCGACGATGTGCCGGACGAGCATGTAGCAGCCCGTGACAGCAGCCGGAATTACTGCGGCCAGGGCCACGTACATCCGCCGCTCGGCGGCGACTTCGGTGGCGATCGGGATCACAAGCGTCGGTGAAAGAATGGCAAAGAACCAGGCGCCGACAAAGCCCAATGCCGTCCCCCGCGCCACGAGGACCAAAACGCCAATCAACAAAACCGCCGCGCCAAGCACCCAAGGCCACGCCAAGGCGACCGTGTTCAGGTACGGCATTTCGTAGTGTACGACCAAGGGCCAGGGCCAAATCGTCAATTTCAAGTACAGGAACACCACCTTCGCCTGCGTACACCACCACTCGAGCGCAGAAATACCCAGGTGAAAGCCGCCGGCTTCGGTGCTCGGCCCTTGCAAGTTCCACAGCGCGAGCGACAGCCATGCCGTGGCAAGCCCGAGATAAAGTGGCCACGACTTTAGCAGGGCACGCCGGAACGAGCCTTGCAAGAAAGTGCGCTCGTACAACAGCACCATCGCCGGTGCAGAGAGCATCATCTCTTTCGTGAGCATCCCCAACTGGCAAGCGACGGTCGCACAAACCAGCCAGGCCGCGCGAGTCCCACGACGCTCGGCCGACCAATAGTGCTGGGCAAAGTCGAGCGTCAACAAATACATCAACCCCATCAACACTTCATTGCGCTGGGTCACATAGGCGACCGACTCGGTATTGAGCGGATGCAGAGCCCATAGAAGCCCCGCCGCAAACGCCAGCGGATCAGCGACTGCGGCGAACCGACCTTGAAAGAATTCGAGGCACAACGTGCGTCGCACGACCACCGCCAGCACAATGGCCGCCAGTGCGTGCAACACGATATTCGTTATGCGGTAGCCGCGCGGGCGCAGTTGGCTGAAGTGGTAGTCGATCGCCAGCGACAGGTTCGCCACGGGCCTGCCCGTAACCGAGGTTTGCGGCGGCGGCTGGAGCGGACCGCGACGATCGGAAAAACTCACGAGCGGCCACAAGCTTCGAATCGACGTGTTTCCGATGATCGTCGGCACGTCGTCGAAAATGAAGGGGCCGTCCAACGGGCCGCGGTACGTGAACCAGACGGCCAGCGCGATAACGAACGCCCCGGCCAGGCGTCCCACCTGACGCAGGCTGATCTTCGATCGTGAGCTACCCGGCGCGATCTTGCCCGAGTTCTCCTGGCCAGCAGCGCGTGTCCGATGTTTCATGCCTGCGTGCTGCCAACCAGCAGCCAACGATTCCGCGCGCGGCAAGAGCCGCTTTCGGCGCTAGAAACGCCCCACGCAAGAGCAACATCCAAGGGCTGCTACAGCATGACCGCCGCTGACAAGCGGCTCGGCGGCCATGCATGCCTCGTACTCTGCGCGTCGCGTCCATAGCGAACGATCGATGCGACAAAGCACTAGCCTAAGTCCGCCGGCCGCGGCTTACCAGTAGCGATAAACCGTGCGGGCCCCCCACGGACGAACGATCGTCCGGGCACGCACGGGTGCGTAATACACAGGCGCCGGAGCATAGTACGTCGTCACCGGAGCGACGACGGGAGCCGGAGCGACAATCGGAGCGGGGGCCACGACGGGCGCCGGGGCAACGACGGCCGGGGCGGCAACCACGGGTTGCTGCACGATCACCGGAGCCTGAGCCACGGTAACCGGAGCGTACACCGGATAGTTGATCGGCAGGGCCGACTGCACCGTATCCAAGCGGTAGGTTCCGGCACCGGCCGTTCCGATACCCAACAGTGCAATCGCGGCTGCGGTCAGAATCGTCTTCATATTTCTCGCTCCTGTCGTTTCGCGCCACTTCACGAGCGGCGCGGTCTCTGTCGCGAAACAGTTATGTCTACGCGACGATGGGAATTTTGTGCGGTTGTCGCGTGCGTTTTTCGCAACGCTGTGGAAACGTAGTTTATCGCTGCGCACCGCGGCGGACAAGGAATGCAACGCTGGCCAGCACTGCTGTCACGCAGCGCCCGCGCATGCGGAATAATCGGCAAAGTCGTTCGTCACTTGCGCGTGAGTCGCGGCAGATCCGCGATAGCAGGCAAACGGAAATCTTCGACGACGTGCGCCACTCGACGGCAATCGTGTCTTCGAGCGCGCGTCATCACGCCTGGTCGGCGCGCGAGTCGACGTACACGGCTTCTTTGGCCGTGGGGCGATGGCTGGTTTCCACTTCCTTACCACCAGGGCCGATCTCGACGAGCTTGTAGCCGCCGATCGCGCGGAAGTAGAGCAACAAGAGCAAATACCCAACCGCCATCGTGGCCGGGATGGCAGCCGTGACTTTCAGCGCCATCTGGCCGCCATAGTCGGTAGCCTCTTTCACTTCGGTCGCGGCCTCGCTGTCCTTCGGCAGCTCCGCGACTTTCGTACCGTCGAATCCGGCGACGGGCGGAAAGAACAGGAAGTGGTTCTGCTCGTCCGACTTCACTTGCTCGAAGACCGTCGGATTCAATTGCTGCAACTTGGCCGACGCGTTGACATCTTGCGTGTAGCCGATGCCCGGTCCGCCCAGCAGGCCGGCCGACAACATGCCGATACCGCCCATGGCGCCCATCGTCAGCGCGCCCCCCTTGGGAAAGCGTTCGCCGACGACGCCGAGCATGGTGGGCCAGAGAAAGGTCTTGCCGACGCCGTAAATCGTGGCCGCCACCAGAATGCCCACCGTGGTGCCGGCGCCCAGCATGTTCCCCATCATGAACAAGCCGGTCGAGCCCAACAAAGCACTCACAAACAGCAGACCAAGCGGATTGATGCGTTCGACGATCGGCCCGGCAAAGAAACGCAATACGAACATCAGGCCCGCCGTGTAGACCAGGAGCAGCACGCTGTTGCGAATGTAGCCGCCCATGATGTTCGTAATCCAACTGTCCGTTCCCAGTTCGACGTATCCGACCAGGGCGTGCAAGAACAGCAAAAACAACAGGACGGGGGCCGCGAACTCGGCCAGCATTTCGCCAAACTTGACACCAGCGGCCCGGGCTTCGGAGATGGGGAATTTTTCCTTGAATGTGATAAACCCATACCACAGCGTCGGCACCAGGAAGAACACCATAGGGATTTCCCAGCGCAACTGCGTGACGACGCAGCGCTCGCCGACAAAGCAGAAAGCCAACAATCCGCCCAGGATCAATCCGCCCGGCCAACCGGCGTGCAGGATATTGAGGTAATGCGTTTTCTGTTTTGGATAGAGCGTGGCGACAAGCGGATTGATGGCCGCCTCGCACATGCCGTTGGCCAGTGAGAACATGAACATGCCGACGTACAGGCACCAGTACGTCGCGTCTTTGCCGGCCGCTTCGAACACAGGCGTGGCGGCCAACGTCACCAAGGCCGACGACACGTGCAGCAAAAACGCGCCGATCAGTAACGCCTTGTAACCGACGCGGTCGGCAAACAGGCTGAAGCCGATGATCGTAAAGGCCATGCCAGTCAAGCCGCCACCGGTGATCGTGCCCAGCTCGGTCTTGGTGAAACCGAAGATGCGGCTCCACTCGGCCAGCACATCGCCGCGCACGGCAAACCCCATTCCCGCCGCGATCAGGGTCAGGAAGCTGGCCCAAAAGATCTTGCCGTTGGACTGCATTACCGATGTCTCCGAGTGCAAAGAATTCGACAGCTCAACCGCGCCAGGAAAAGTCCCGTTCGTCACTGCTTGCTTGCTGCGCAAGGTGCCATCACCGCGCGTTCGAGCTTCAAAAGCAACAGGTAGGACCGGTCGCGGGCGCGCCAGCAGCAAAAGCGGACTGTGGAGTATAACCCCGGCACCGCCTAGGTAAATCATTTCCCGCGAAAATTGCAGCTTTCGCATCTCCCTTGAACCCCCAGCTGCGAAGTAAATGGCAAAGCTTACGGGTTATGAAAGGGTTGCAGGCTTCCCGAGATCCTGCGATCAGATGACGCTCGAGCCGTGCTGGCATTCCTGCGCGAAGCCGTTCGGAAGCGCATGTCGCGGGCCCTCAGGCTGCCTTGACCCTGCGGCGCAAATCGCCGTAACATGTGCGGCCTTTCTGAGTTGAGCGTGGACCATTCCCGTCGCGCGAGCCGCCCCCGATGAGCTTCGCGAAATTCGCCCGCAGCCCACTCGTGTGGGTTCTGATCGTCGCGCTGGCGATGCGCCTGGGCATGGGGCTGTGGTGGCAAGCGCAACTTCCGCCCGGCGCGCGATTCGCCTTTCCCGATAGCGAAAGTTATTGGTCGCTTGCCGGGGCGATGGCGCGCGGCGAGCCCTATGCATTCGGTACGCCGCCGGCCATGGTCTTTCGCACGCCCGGCTATCCGTTGATCCTGGCCGGGCTATTCATTACGGCGGGGCGCGAGCCGCCCGTCAGCGCGGCGATCGCGCTCAATGCCGTGCTCGGCGTGCTCGCCGTGCTCGGCGTTTACGCTTTGGCCGTGCGGCTCTTCGATCGTCGCACGGGGCTCGTCGCCGCGACGATCGTTGCTCTCTATCCCGGCGCGATCGGCACGAGTGTCTTTATCCTGAGCGAGGCGGCCTTCTGCCCGCTCTTGATCGCGCAGCTACTTGCCACAACGCTTGCCTGGCAAAGCGCGGGAACGAAGGCCACGATCGCGCTGGCCGTCGCAGCCGGTTGCTGCGCGGGCGCGGCCTCGCTCGTCAGGCCCAGCTGGCTCCTCTTCGTCCCCTTTGCCTTGGCTGTCGGGCTCCTCTCGGGACGTCACTTGAAACGGCACTTACTGTGCGGCGTTTGTTCGCTTGTCGGGCTGGCGATCGTCATGGCTCCTTGGTGGATGCGCAACTATCGCGTCACCGGGCATTTTGTGCCCACCACGCTGCAAGTCGGCGCCAGCCTGTACGACGGATTGAATCCACGCGCCACAGGCGCAAGCGAGATGTCGTTTGTGCCCGGGTTCGTGGCCCTCGAAGAGCAGGAGCCGGAGGGGGGTGAGTCGTTCGAATATCGGCTCGATCGCCGGCTGCGAAGCGCATCGCTCGAGTGGGTCGAAACGCATCCTGGCCGAGCTTTGCAGTTGGCGCTCGTTAAGTTCGTGCGTATGTGGAACGTGTGGCCGAACGAGGCCGAGTTCCGCAGTTGGCCGATGCGCATGGCCGTGGCCGCGACGTATGTGCCTTTATTGCTCTTGGCGCTCATCGGCGCGTTTCGATTCACGCCGCGCGGCTGGTCCTATGCGCTGTGCTGGCTGCCGGCCGTGTACCTGACTCTTTTGCACATGATCTTCGTCAGCTCGTTGCGCTATCGCGAGCCGGCCATGTTGCCCCTGGCGATCCTGGGCGCCGGCGCGCTCATGTTTTATCCGCCGCACAAAGGCCAAGGATCGGCTCCCGCCGCGGGCGATCTGCGCGAGGCATAACCGCCGCACCCGACCCGCGACGTCACGGCGACCACGATCGATTCCGAGGTAAGCAAGGACGCTTTCCGATTATCAAGCCGACGATCAACTTCTGCTGGTTCTTCTTCAAATGGGGAACGGTGGCCACCGTGATTGGTGTGCTGGCCGCGGCTCCCTATTTGTATCGCCGGCTGGACGAGACCGCACGCCGATACGTCGAGTCGATGTTCGCCAAGCACTACAAACAACAAAACCTGGAAGTCAGCGTCCATTCGGCCGCGATTGTCGAGGGCGGAATCCAGGTGCGCGGCGTCTCGATCGTCGATCCGCATGCCGACGGCCCGCGCGCCGAGCTGGCCTATCTCGACGAGCTGTTCATCGTCTGCGACACGGATCTGAAGACGCTCGTCCAAGGCATGCCGACGATTTCCGAGATCATCGCCCGGCGTCCTACGATCCGCGCCACCCACCGGCCGGATAAAACCTGGAGCACAAGCCGGTTGTTTCCGCTGCCACACTTCGGCGATCGGCCGCCGCTGATCACGATCGAAGCAGCTACGCTGGAACTCTTCGACCCGCTCAAGAACACACCCAAGTCATTCACCGTTCGCGACGCGTATTTCAAAGTCGGTCGTTACAACGGTGCGCAGGCCAAGCCCGGCCATCCCCTGCTGGCGATCAACGGGTATTGCGCGGCCGAGAGCATCCGCCGCGTGGAGCTTGCCGGAACGTTCGATCCTGCGAGCGGCGGCATCACGCTCAGCGGAATCGTCGACGGCTTGGATGTCACGCCCGAGTTGGTCCGCGACATTCCCTACGAATGTCCTCAAGGGCTGAACTTGCTGGAAACCTTGCGAGGGCAGGTGAAGGGCAAATTCGACGTGCGTTACGCGGCCGGCGCGCCGGTCCCTTGGACCTACGACATCTCGGGGCAACTCAGCCGCGGCCGCCTGGACGATTCGCGCTTACCCCACCCGCTCACCGAGCTGAAAGCCGGGTTCCACATTACCAGCAGTGGCTTCGCCATCGACGATCTGACCGCCAACAGTGGGCCGGCAACCATTGCCCTGGCGGTGCGGCGCGACGGTTTCGACGAGAAGGCGCCGATGACGCTCGTGGCGCATGCGACGCAGCTCAAGCTCGATCGGCAATTGTCGGCGATCTTGCCCGACAAGTACCAGGAAGCCTGGCAGCAATCGCAGCCCGAGGGGGAAATCGATCTCGATGCAACGCTCCAATTCGACGGCGTGCAATGGACGCCCGACGTCGCGGTGGCGTGCCATAACGTGGCGTTCACCTATCCAAAATTTCCCTATCGGCTCGAGCACGGCTCCGGCCAGGTTACGTTGCGCAATAATGCGCTGACGGTCGACATGACAGCCTACAGCGACGTCGAACCGGTGCGCTTACGAGGCGACATTCGTCAGCCGGGACCCGATTGGACGGGCTCGGTGACGGTCGACACGCGCAATCTGCGCGTCGATCAAAAACTGACGCTGGCCCTGCCGCCCAAGCCGCGCGAAATCGTCGAATCGCTGAACGCGCGTGGTTCGATCGGGCTGTTCGTCCACTATCATCGCGAGCCCAATTCACCGCTGCACAGCCGCATTTCGATCCGTCTCAACGGCTGCGACATCCGCTACGCAAAGTTCCCCTACCCGCTGCACAACGTCCGCGGCATCGTCGAGTCGAACGACAAGACGTGGATCCTGCAGGATCTGCAAGGCACGAACGACACGGGCCTGGTGCGGTGCCAGGGGGACATGAAGCCCGGGCCCGAGGGAGACGTGTTGGTGCTGCACTTCGCGGCCATGAACGTGCCACTGGAAGAAGAGCTGCGCGATGCGCTGCGTCCCTCGGCACGGCAATTGTGGAACGAACTGAATCCGACGGGCGCCGCCGACCTGCGCGTCGACGTCGTTCACCAGACCGGCTGGCGCGACCCGCAGATTCATGTCACGGGTGCGCCGGTACAAGACACGGTGAGCGTGCAGCCACGATACTTTCCGTACCGATTGGAAAAAGTGCGCGGTCAGTTCGATTACCAGAACGGCCGCGTGATCCTCGATCGTTTGGCCGCGCAGCACGGTCCGGCAACCCACGTGACGGGGCGAGGTTTCTGCGAGGTCGACGCCGGGGGCGGCTGGCGGCTGCACCTGGAGAACCTCGATTGCAACCGGCTCACGACCGACCGCGACCTGATGCAGGCCTTGCCGCCGAAGCTCAAAAAGGCCATGACCGACATGCACCTCTCGGGCCCGGTCGCGCTGCGCGGCCGCTTCGACCTCTCCAGTTCCGGTCGGCCGCAAGAGCCGTTGCGCGCCGGCTGGGATTTGCGCTGTGATCTGCACCAGGTGCGCATGGCCTACAGCGTGCCGCTGGACAATATCAACGGACGCTTGTGGCTGGGCGGAGAATTCGACGGCCGCGAGTTCCGCTCGCGCGGCGAATTGATTCTCGATTCGCTGACCTACAAGGACTTTCAGTTCACCGAAGTGCGCGGGCCGGTGTGGATCGACGATCAGAAGCTGCTCTTGGGCGCGAGTGTGCCACCGCCGCAAGGAGAACCGGTCCGCAGCGTCACAGGACATTGCTGCGGTGGCTCGGTTCGCACCGACGGCTGGGTTTCGTTCGGCGCCAATTCGCATTACAACTTCGACGCCGTCGTGGTGCAGGCCCAGCTCGCGCGGTTAGCGCAAGACATGTTGGCCGGCCGTCAGAAACTGACCGGCGATATTTCCGGCCACGTCAACATTCACGGGCAAGGCTCGAGCTTCAATCTTGCCGAGGGCGCGGGACATGCCGAGCTACGGAACGCCGACGTGTACCAATTGCCGGCAATGGTCTCGTTGCTGAAGATCCTCAGCCTGCGCGTGCCCGACACGCACGCCTTCTCGACGAGCGATATCGATTTCCATCTGGCCGGCGAGCACATTTACTTCGACCGAATCAATTTCAGCGGCGACGCCATCAGCCTGCGCGGCACGGGCGAAATGGGGACCGACAAACAGCTGCAATTGATGTTCTACACCGTCGTCGGTCGCGACCAATGGAAAGTGCCCCTGGTGAGCGACGTCCTGGGCGGCGCCAGCCAGCAGCTCATGGCCATCTACGTCGACGGCTCGATCAATCATCCGGAAGTACGCAAAGAGGCGCTGCCGGCGGTGAACGAGGCGCTGCGCGAAATTCAGGCCGAGCTGCAAGCCATGGGCACAGGCACAACCAACGCACCGTCGGGAACACGCCAACAACCGAATCAAATGCCGGCGCAACGACGCTATTAGCCAGAAGCGCCAGCGAGGGACGCATGGCGTTCGTGCCGCGCGGGAAAACCCTCGCTGGCGCTTCGGGCTGATATGAGAACTGCGAGTCGATTCCTTCGGAATTAGTGCGGTAGTGAACGTCCATTTCCTTATCCATCTAAGGATGGTCCGCACATGAGCATCAGTCCCCTATCGCCAATGCATGACATGGCAGCGGTCCCCTTGGCCCAGGCCAAGGGACCCGCGGCGGAGCGCGCTGCGCACTCGGCCGACGCCCGGGCACGGCTCGTCGAGGGACAGCGACGTTCGGATGCGGCCGCCGCGCTCGACGGCGCCGCGGGAGACAACGACGTGCCAGACGACCGCGAATCGGCCGAGCGCCCACCCTGGCAGGCCTCGCATCAATCCACGCCGCGCGACACCGTCCCGGATGCTTCCGGCGATCAGCCCGATAGGGCGCTAGGCGGCAGCCTCGATCTGACAGCGTAAACCGTTTGTCACACGTCGGACTGTTGCGGCCGGCTACCACCGCTGAGCGGTGCGGCTTGATTTCCGGTCTTCCTCGGTCAAAACTTCAATAGGCGGCCCATCGTGGTTCATGCCGCCTCCCTCTCAGCCGGGGCCACAGCCGTGAGCAACTCTGCGACCGCACAATCGGTACTTGATCGGGAATTCCTCGAGCTGCGCGCTCGTATTCTTGAGCTGGGGGCCGCGCTCGATCGCTTGGATCGGGCCGGTGGCCCGCCGGCCAACGATCCGCGGATGGCCGCCATCGGGCAGGCCCTCGACGTGCTGCGAGCAAAACATGCCCACGGTGCCGAAGCCGATCGGGCCGAGCAGGTGCAACTGATCTTTTCCATTCCTTACGACGAAGCGTGGCGCACGACGCTCGGCGTCCGCCCTCGTTAGGTAGCAAGCGCATGTACTACATCGACCCGCACATTCACATGGTCTCGCGCGTCACCGACGATTACGAGACGCTGGCCAAGATGGGTTGCGTCGCGGTGAGCGAGCCTGCCTTCTGGGCCGGCTTCGATCGCGGCAGCGTCGACGGCTTCCGGGACTATTTCCGCCAACTGACGGAGTTCGAGCCGAAGCGCGCCGGCTGGTATCGGGTGCAGCACTTCACCTGGCTGTGCATCAACGCCAAAGAGGCCGAGAACGTCAGCCTGTCGCGCGAAGTCATTGCCATGATTCCGGAATTTCTCGATCGACCCGGCGTGCTGGGCATCGGCGAGATCGGGCTGAACAAGAACACGCGCAACGAATCGATCATCTTCCTCGAGCACCTGGACCTGGCCGCTAAGACCAACGAACAAATTCTCATCCACACGCCCCACCTGGAAGACAAGTTCAAGGGGACGCGGATGATCCTGGATATGCTCTGCGACGATCGGCGCCTGGATCACGGCCGGGTGCTGGTCGATCACGTCGAAGAACACACCATCCGCCACGTACTCGACGCGGGGTTCTGGGCCGGCATGACGCTCTATCCGGTGAGCAAGTGCAACCCGCAACGGGCCGTCGACATGGTCGAAATGTACGGGCCCGAGCGGCTGCTTGTGAATTCGGCCGGTGATTGGGGGCCCTCGAAACCGACGGCCGTGCCCGACTTCATCATGGCCATGCGTTTGCGCGGGCATCCCGAGTCGTTGATCCGCCGGATCGTGTACGACAATCCGCTGGAATTCTTCAGCCAGAGCCGCGGCTTTCAATTCACACCGCCCGAATTGCCGGAAGCGGCGGAGCTGTAGCGTCAGGACTTACCAGCCCGAAGCGCCAGCGAGGGTTTTTTGTGAGGAAGTGCCGTGGCATAGCGCTCGCTCGACTGCCCACGTTTGCTCACATCCCGTACTGCCGTAGCACCAGGTCGCACACGTCGGTGTCGGCCAGGGCGTTGCCGACCAGCACGCCGCGCTCGGACGAAACGATGACGCCGCGTTGGAAAGGCTCGCGGGCCGGCGCACCGTGAGAGCCGCGCACCAGGTTGGCATTCAGCGGAATGCCCTTCGTCGCCGGATCGAAGAATAGCTCTACCGGGTCGTAACCGGGCTTGCGATGAATGTCCACGGTGCGGGCGAAGCCCGGCGCCCGCGCGTCGTCGAGCCAGTAGTAATACGCCTGCCAACTGTTGGGCGTCGAGACGAGCACCACGTCGCCCGATCGCTCGTGCCGCAGGCCATAGGAATTTTGGTCCGACGCGAGCAACACCTCGGCGAATCCTTCGCGGTCGCGAAACAACTCCGCCACGCGCTCGATCGTCGCCGGATCGCGATCGCGCACAAAAACGTGCGAGAACTGATGATCGACAAGTGCCCAGGCCGCGCTCTGGGCGAGGTCAATGTGCTCGCCATCGTTGCGCGCGTTGATTTTCAAGAGCCCGGCTTCGCGCAAAACCCGATTCGGATACGTCACGTGATCGACCGGCACGATCGCGTATTCGCTGGCCACGAGCCACAAAGGTTCGCGTTCGCCATAGATCTGCCTGAACGCGCTGAGCAATTTTCCCAGCACTTCGTCGAGCGCTGCAAGTGCAGCCTTGGCCTCGGGGCTGTCGGGCCCGTTCTTCTGCGCCGCGTAATCGAGGTGCGGCAGATAGACGTAAAAGAAATCGGGCTTCCAGGTGCGCGCCGCGTGAATGGCTGAATCGATGATCCACGCGCTCGATTTGATGTTGGCAATCGGTCCCCAAAAGTGTTGCAGTGGGAAATGGCCCAGTGCGTCGCGTAGTTCGCCGTACAGTTCGGTCGGCTTTGTGTAGCACCACAGGGATTCGGTGCCGTCAGGATTGTGAATCGGGGCCGGCGTGCAGATGTAGTCGGCGCCACAACCCTTACTATGCAGCGGAAACCACACCGCCGACGAGATGCCCAGGTCGCGCTCGTGCAGCAGGTCCCAAATCTGCGGCCGCTGGATGCAATCGTTCCAGGCGGTCCACATTTCGATTTCTTGCTTATCGCGCCAGTAAAAACCATTGGCCACCACGCCATGCTCGGCCGGCAGCGCGCCGGTGGTCATGGCAGACTGCACGGGGCATGTCACGCAGGGAAAACTGGGGACCAGCGCGGTTTGCTCGCCGGTTGCGGCGAGCCGGGCCAGGTTCGGCATCGCGGCAATATCTTGCGCGCGCAATCCGGGAATCGATAAGAGCACAACTCGCTCAGACATGTTTTGCTATCCCGCGGTATTTGAAAACCGACGGTACGGTGAGTTAGAGAATCGGATCGGAACAATCGTCCCGCGATTGTAACGTAGAACCCGACCGCTGTCGCGCGGACGTGCATTCTGTAGCCGGGGTCTGTGACCCGGAGAAGCGCGCAAATCTAACGGCCTCGCAGAGGCCGGCTACAGGCATTACCCCAAGCCGAAACTCACCTGGCCGAACAAGCATTCCGGATCCCCCTGCGCTCCAGTACCGCCACGGCGCATATGCCGCAGCCGACGGATGCGGTGCAATCCCCGACGTTCCAAAAGTTCCACGGCCCACTGGTTCGACCGCGGCACGAGGACGTGCGCCGACGGCTCGCCATCTAATCTCACGGCCGCATCCAGAAGCTGCTCGGCCGTCTCGATGTCGTCGGCAACCCACGGCCCGAGCACGACGCGCGCGAAGGCGTAACCAGTGATCCGGCCCTGGGCGTCGCGAGCGACCAGCGCGCGGTCGGGCGTCTCGGCAAGCAGGATCTGCAATACCGTGCCTCGATCGGCGCCGAAGCGAATCCGGTCGAACGCCGACACTTCGGCAAGCATATCCGGCGTCATTAGCTCAACGCTTCCGCCGGCAAAACCACTGGCGCCTGTGACGTCCCCTTCATATTCATAGGCTTGCGAATCATCGACGAAGCCCAATTGCTCGTACAGCGCGGCGCCGGCCTCGGTGGCGTCGAGCAATACGACGGGACAGCCATGCTCGTCCAAACGCGCCAACACGTACTCCATCATCTTTCGAGCGATGCCACGACGGTGGTACGCCGGATCGACTCCCATCAGGGCCACGTAGGCGAAACGGCCAAAGTCGACGGCCCCAACAGTCGCCACGACTCGGTCGTCGAGTATTGCCACGCACTGATTGCCCGGCTGCGCGGCGCCGTTGAGCCGCAGCATCGGAATGAAGCTGTGCGTCCGATCGAATGCGGACTGCAGAATGCGATCGACCACGGGCAGATCGGCTTCGACAAGCGGACGGATCGTGATCGACATCGGCTCGGGGCTTCACTCGTGGTCAGAGAAATCGAACGGCATTTGCCCTGATCGTGAGCAAGACAGCGGCGCCCTGCAAGTGGTTCGCAACCGCCCCCTTTGGCGGTCCGGGGATTGGCGGACTACAATTGTGCCAGAGCGTCTAACCGGCCCAGTTCCCCGCCGCCAGCCAACCTCATGCCGCCACGTTTTGCACGGTGTTTTCGGCGAGCCGTATGGGCGGCCTGCTGCGGCATGGCCGCGTGGGCCGTGCCTACGGCGCTCTACGCCGACGGTAACCGGCTCACGTATCTCGACGCGCAAGATCCCTATTATGCCTCGCGCGATTTGCCGGTGCTGGCGACTCCGCAATGGATCGGCGAGCCGGGGGTCGAGGCCGTCGTCGTCCTGGCCATCGACGATATGCGCGGCCACGACAAATGGGAAGCCTATCTGCGGCCCATTATCGAACGGCTGAAAAAAATCGACGGCCGCGCACCGGTCAGCATCATGACCAACGACGTGCGCCCCGACGAACCGCACCTGCAGCAATGGCTGGCCGAAGGCCTGAGCCTGGAAACCCACACCAAGACGCACCCGTGCCCACTCTTGGCAAAGGGGGACCTGGCGGCGTCGAAAAAAACATTCGACGACTGTGTCGACCAAATGGCCGCTATCCCGCGCAGCAAGCCCGTGGCCTTCCGGATGCCGTGCTGCGATTCACTGAACACAGTCAGCCCGCGGTTTTTTAGCGAGATCTTCAACAGCACGACGCCGGCCGGAAACTACCTGGCGATCGACTCCTCGGTCTTTCAGTTGTTCACGGCCAACGATCCGCGGTTGCCGCGCGACCGCGTGTTGGACGGCGGAGGTCGAGAGCGGTTTCGCCGCTATTTGCCGGCGGATCGGGCGTTCGTCAATCGCATCGACGATTATCCCTATCCGTACGTGATCGGCCGCTTGTGTTGGGAATTCCCCTGCATCGTGCCGAGTGATTGGGAAAGTTTTCATCTGCAAGGCGCAAACAGTCCACGCCTGGTGGCGGATTTGCAAGCCGCCCTCGATTGCGCGGTCGCCAAGCAAGGCACGTTTACGCTCGTCTTTCATCCGCACGACTGGATCAAAAGCGAACAGATCATCGAGTTGATCGACCATGCCGTATCGAAGCACGGCGGCAAGGTGAAGTTTTTGAATTTCCGCGAGGCGCTTGAGCGGCTCGAGAAAAACCTGCTAGGAGGTCAGTCGCTGCGGGCCGCCCCTCAAGGGGGCGACAACGGCGTCCGGCTCTTGGATCTCGATCAGGATCATTATCTGGACGTTGTCGTCGGCAACGACAACTTGAAACAGACGCGGGTTTGGTCACCACAGTCGCAGCGCTGGATTGAAACCGAGTTTCCCTGCGAATTGATCGCGCGCGACAGCGCCGGCAACCATCGCGACAGTTGCGCTCGCTTCGGCGTCGTCAGGCCTGACGGCGCGGCATCGGTGATCGTTGCTAACGACGCGCGCCGCGGCGCCTGGACCTTTCGCGACGGAGGGTGGAAACAGGACGACGCGCTCTTGGCCGGCTTATCGATCGTTCCTGCCGGCCGCCCGTCCGCTGACGCCTCGCCGGTCATGACCGGTGTCGGCGGTCGTGACCATGGCGTACGTCTGCGCGATCTGGACCGCGACGGGGTTTGCGAATTGATCGTTGGCAACGACAAGCAGCAAGCGATCTTCGGGTTCGACGCGAAGCAAAACGCCTGGCACCGATTGCCGTTTATACTGCCTGAGGGAACCGCGATCGTCGATGACCAGGGGCGCGACGCCGGCCTGCGGTTCGTCGATGTCGATGAGGACGCCTACGACGACGTCGTTTTTTCCAACGACGATCGCTACAGCCTGGATCTGTTCCATTCGATCGGCACCGGCTGGTCGCGGCGCGTTCTGGTCGGCAAAGCCGGCGACAGCGCGGCCGCCATTCCGCGAATCGTTTCCGGCGGAACGAACAACGGAGCCTGGTTCGCTGCCGGACATATGTACGTCGTCAACGAGCGTACGGACAAGATCAAGGAGCTTGTCGACCAGCGTTCGTTCGCCACGTGGCTGAAGGACATCGAGCCCGAGGCCAAATCGCCGGCGGCTTCGCTCCGCGCGTTGCGCGCGAGGCCCGGCTTTACCGTAGATCTGGTCGCCGCCGAACCACTACTGGTCGATCCGGTGGCGTTCGATTGGGGGCCGGACGGCCGGCTATGGGTTGCCGAGATGCGCGACTATCCCACCGGCATGGATGCCGACGGCAAGCCCGGCGGCGTTATCAAATGCCTCGAAGACACCGACGAGGACGGCCACTACGACCGCGCCACCGAATTCCTGACCGACGTTGCCTTTCCGAACGGCGTCAAGGTTTGGCGCAAAGGAATCATCGTCACCTGCGCGCCCGACATTTTGTACGCCGAGGATACCGACGGCGACGGCCGCGCCGACGTGCGCGAAGTTTTGCTGCACGGCTTCGGTGAAGGGAACCAGCAGCATCGCGTGAATGGGCTGACGTTCGGCCTCGACAATTGGCTGCACTGTGCCAATGGCGACAGCGGCGGGCAAATCGAATCGACGAAGACCGGCGACAAGGTGCCGCTGAGCTTCCGCGATTTCCGTTTTCAGCCCGACGACGGTCGTATCGACTTATTGCTGGGTCAATCGCAGTTCACACGCGTGCGCGACGACGCCGGGAACTGGTTCGGCTGCTCGAATAGCGAGCCCTTATACCAGTTCGTGCTCGAAGATCGTTACCTGCGCCGCAATCGGCAGGTGGCGGCGCCCAACGCGCGCATCGACGTTTCGGCGGCACCTGGCGCCGCGCCGGTTTTCCCGCTCAGCCGCACGCTGCCGCGATTCAACGACCTGAACGTCGTAAACCGCTTCACATCGGCTTGCGGCGCTACCGTCTATCGCGACGACCTGTTCGGCGCCGGATTTATAGGCAACAGCTACGTTAGCGAGCCAGTTCACAACCTGGTACATCGCGAAGTGATGACCCGCGACGGAGTGCGCTACACCAGCCGGCGGGCGGACGACGAGCAACAGTCCGAGTTTCTGGCTTCGAGCGACAATTGGTTTCGCCCCACCATGCTGCGCACCGGGCCGGACGGGGCGCTGTGGGTGGCGGATATGTATCGCGCCGTGATCGAGCACCCCGAGTACATCCCCGTCGATTGGCAAAAGCGATTGAACCTGCGAGCCGGCGATGACATGGGACGCATCTATCGCGTCTACCCGGTCGATCGGCCGCCACGCAAATTCGCGCGGCTCGATCGGCTCGACATCGCCGGGCTGGTCGCGGCGCTTGTTAGTCCGAACGGTTGGCAGCGCGACATGGCGCAGCAGATGCTCGTCTGGCGCGATGACCGCGCGGCGGTCCCGCTCTTGAAGCAGCTGATCGTAAGCGAGCCCGTCAAGCCCGCAGAAAAGGACGCAGCATCGGGTCCTTCGACCAGCGTTCACGCTCTCGCGCGTGTGCACGCCCTATGTACGCTCGACGGGCTGCGGGCAATCGACGAGGACGTTCTGTTGGCCGCGCTTGAAGACACGAACGCCACGGTGAGGCGTCATGCGATACGCCTTGCCGAACCGTGGTTCGCGCGCTCGCCGCTCGTGGCCAAATCCGTGCAACAACTGGCCGACGACACGAATGAAATGGTTCGCCTGCAACTCGCCTACAGCCTGGGCGAATGGGCCGATCCGCGCGCAGGCGAAACGCTGGGCGCCATGGCCGTGGCCGATCTGGACGACGTTTACATTTCGGCGGCGATCGTCAGCTCCATCGGCCGGCCGCAACTCGACGGCGTCGTGCAAGCAGTCCTCGCCAAGACGCAGGAAAAAGAACGGCCCGCCGAACTGCTGCAAAAACTATTGACGCTGGCCACGATGTTCGAAAATCATCGATCGCTCGTGTCACTCTTGGCGGCCGTGGCCGTGCCACAAGGCGCCGGGTATGCGGGCTGGCAAATCGATTCGTTGGCCGGCCTGCTCGACACGCTCGATCGCAAGAACCTGTCGCTCGCCAAGTTTCGGAGCGATGCCGACGCGCACGTGCAGGCGGGTCTCGATCGGATTCGGCCGATGTTCGCTTGGGCGCGAGACACGGTCAAAAATGAGAAGGCCGCCGAGGCCGACCGGCTGGCGGCACTTGCGCTCCTGGCACGTGGCTTCGAGGATCAGCAGCAGGATATCGACCTCTTGGCGGGCCTGTTGACGCCGCGTTCAAGCGCGGAATTGCAGTCAGCGACCGTCGCCGCGCTTGCGCGGCTCGATGAGCCGCGCATTCCGACCGTGCTGTTGGCTGGGTGGAAAGGGTACGGCGCCGAGCTGCGCGGCCAGGTGCTCGATGCACTGCTGCGGCGCGAATCGTCGATCAACGCGTTGCTCGACAACGTCGATTCCGGCCAGATTCACGTGCAAGAGATCGACGCTTCGCGCCGGCAGCGCCTGCGCGAATATCGCGACAAAGACGTACACGCCCGCGTCGATAAATTGTTCGCCAGCGATACCGTCTCCAGTCGCCAGGCCATTATCGATCAATACCGGGCGGGCCTGGCAACGCCCGGCGATGCGACACGCGGAAAAGCGATCTTCAAGAAAACGTGTTCCGTGTGCCATCGTCTCGAAGACGTAGGCACGGCGGTCGGGCCAGACCTGGCCGCGCTTACCGATAAATCGAGCGCCGCCCTCTTGGTCGCGATCCTCGATCCGAATCGCGCCGTCGAAAGTAAATTCGTCAGCTACGCTGCCGTGACGACCGCGGGCCTGACGTACACGGGCATGCTTGCCGCGGAGACCGGCGCCAGCATCACGCTTGTCGGTCAGGAGGGAAAGCAAACCACGATTTTGCGCTCCGACCTGGAAGAGCTGGCCGCGAGTGGCCGATCGCTCATGCCCGAGGGGATGGAAAAGGACATCCCGCCACGCGACTTCGCCGACTTAATCGCCTATCTTTCGGCTTTGCGTCCACCGCGCCGCGTGTTCGCGGGCAATGAACCGAAAGTCGTCGAGCCCGAAGGCTTTCGCGGCGAGTTCTGGCTGCTGGCGAGCGACTGTGAAATCTACGGCGACACGCTCGCCTACGAACCGGTCTACCGTAACCTCGGCATGTGGGGAAGCACGACCGATCACGCTGTATGGACTTTTGATGTCAAGAAAGCCGCCAAGTACGTCGTGCGCATTGATTATGCATGCGACGAAGCCGTGGCCGGCAATCCCTATCAATTGACCATCGGCGACACCGTGTTCGCGGGCAAGGTACCCAGCACCGGTAACTGGGACACGTATCGTCAGTTGAGCTTGGGACGCCTCTCGCTCAAGCCCGGCCGGTATCAGGTCGTGCTACGTCCCGACGGCGCAATCGCCGGCGCCTTGATGGATCTCAAGAGCGTGCGCATTACGCCCGTTGGACCTGACTGAATCGCAGCAGCACGGGCGGCAATTCATGGCGCGAACATTTTGTCGTATTTCTGCGTCGCCGTTCACCATGGTCCGCGTCTCGTTCGTGCTTGCGCTCTTGCTCGGGCTGTGGTGCACGATCGCCTGCGCGAGCGCGGCCGGACCGGTTGACGAAGACGACGACGCGCCGCCGGAATTACCAGCCGGCTTGCGCGCGGAAATCACGGCCGCCGGTCGCACGATCTCCCGCATCGATCCCGAGCTGCGCTTTGATTGGACCGAGAGCCCCGTTGACCCGCGATTACCGCCCGGCGACTTCCTGGCGCAGTGGACGGGCAAGCTATCGGTGATCGCTCCAGGAGCGTATCGGTTGCACGTCCATGCCGACAGCGGAAGCATTCGCATCTCGCTCAAGGGCCAAACTCTCGTCGAAGAGTCAGTCGCTGCGCCGCGCTGGCTCGATAGCGAGCCGATCGAGCTGGAATATGGGCATCACGCGATCGCAATCGAATTTCGCGGACGAGCGCCGACCGCAAAGCTCGGCCTGTTCTGGTCAGGACCGCGATTTCGCCTCGAGCCGATCCCGCCACGCGCCTTATTGCACGAGCCGCAGGGCGCAGCGGAAGATCGGTTCGAGCAGGGCCGACTGCTCGTGCATGGGTTGCGCTGCGCGGCCTGCCATGAGATTCCCGATGCGCAGCCGGTGCCGCCCGCACCCTCGCTTGCCAAATTGAAGGGAAATATCGCGAGGTCGTGGCTGATGAATTGGATCGGCGGCGCGAGAAAGAGCACACCGGACGAGTCGCCACCTTCATCCGATGCTAAAGCGGCGAACGAAGTCGCGCACTCAAGCAAAGTCGCCCCCAGTTCGGAGAGCCACCCGCTTCCGGCCATTGATGACGTCAAATTCCGCATGCCGGGGCTGGGCCTGACACGCGAAGATGCCCGGCACATCGTGGCTTTCTTGCTCGAGGAAACAGGCGAGGCTGCAACGAAGCAGGACGAACAAGCGCAAGCAGCGGCCGCAAAGCTCGGCGACGCTGCGGCAGGCGAAACGCTCTTCGATTCGCTCGGTTGTCTCGGCTGCCACGCACTCAAGGGACTCGGTTCATCGCGGCTCAGCGGCGGAGGCGAGCTCACGAACATCGCCGACAAGCGGCCAGCGGACTTCTTCGAGCGTTGGCTGGCCGAACCGGCGAGCACGAATCCGACCCATCGCATGCCCGTATTCCCCCTCTCGACGGACGAACGACAGCAGTTGGCGGCGTACCTTGCCGGGCAGCATTCCAGCGTGCCCGCGGACGGCGTGCCGGCAGATCGGCGCGACTACGGCGGAGAGCAGAGTCGTGGGCGCGCGCTAGTCGCTACGCATCACTGCGGCGCGTGTCACGAGTTGCCAGCCCGCGGCGGCCAACCGGCGCCCGAACCGGCGGCGATTCGTAAGCAGAAGATCGCCGCGGACGCTGATTGGGAAAAGAGCTGCGTCGGCGAGCCCGACCCGACGCTAACGCGCCCGGGCTATCGCTTGCGCGCGGAGCAGCGCGCGGCCGTAATTACCTACGTACGTGAAATGGCGCAGGGCCCCTCGACAACGGCGATCGCGTCAGCCCGGCTTGATGGCGCGCGCATCATGCAAGATCGCAACTGTCTTGGCTGCCATAGTCGTGGGCTGGCGCTTGGCATCGCGGCGCACACGCCCGGAGTGGCCGCGGCGCATCGGCCGCTGGCTGCGGCGCTTTCGACGCTCACGCCGCCAGCGCTCACGGACGTGGGTGACAAGCTCGAGCGCGCGGCGCTTGTCGAGGCGATGACGGTCGCCGGCGATCCGCGTCGCTCGTGGCTGAAGATCCGGATGCCGCGCTTCCGCTTCGCGCCCGGCGAGACCGAGGCGCTCGCCGATTGGCTGATCCGCACTGATCGAATGCCTGATCGGCCGGTGCCTGAGTCGGAAACGCTTGCCGATGCATTACTAACGACCGCCGGAGGGCGACTGGTATCGGCCCAAGGGTTCGGCTGCGCAAGCTGCCATCAGATCGGCAAGTCGATTCCGAAGCAAGACAACCCGGCCGCGCGCGGTACTGATCTATCGCTCGTGGGGAAGCGCATTCGTCGCGAGTGGTTCGATCGCTGGGTGCGCAATCCGGCGCGCATCGTCCCGCGCATGGAAATGCCGGCCATCGAAATTCCGGCCGGCGGCGTCCTGAACGAACGGCTCGACGATCAACTTGCGGCCGTGTGGCACGTGCTCAATGAGCCGGGCTTCACTCCGCCGGCGGCCGCCGCGGTGCGCATAGTAAGCACGCGGAACATGCCGAACGAACCTGAGCCGGCCGCGATACTGACCGACGTGCTGCGCATCGAAAAGCGCGCTTATGTGCGACCCTTCGTTGTCGGGCTGGCGAACCGCCACACTGTGCTTTTGGATATGGAGCAGAACCGGCTGGCGGGCTGGTGGATCGGCGATGCGGCGCGCGAGCGAACCGAAGGAAAGCGTTGGTTTTGGGAGCCCGGCGGGACGCACCTGCTCGCGCCGAGGCGCCTAGGGACCCGCGAGCTCGTGCTCAAGCGCGACGGACAAACCATCGCGCCGGTCGCGGCGCCGCAATTCGTAGCGCTCGTCGACTCCTGGCAACACGTCGAGGGGGGCGTGTCAGTCGATTACCGGCTGACGTTCCCCACGGACGGCGACGAGTCGCCGCTCACCGTCCACGTGTCGCAGCGCGTGACCGCGATTGCCGCCAACAACAATTCCGGTCATGCCGGCTTCGAACGCCGCTTGGAAATTCGCGGCGTGCCCGAGGGTACCGAGATCGTCTGGCGGCCGCTCGACGAGGGAACAACCGGGACGATGACGAGAAACCAATATGTGGCGACAGGCGGTCCGGCGGGCGACCTGTTTTTGACGATACTCCGACCTGAAAGCGCAACCATCGGCGACAATTCGGGCCCGACGATCACCCTCGCTTCGGCGGGCGCGGATGTGCCGCTCATCACCGCTGTGGAATACCGCAGTCAATTGGCGGCGGACCGCGTGCCGGCGCCCGCCGCCGCGGTGGCGCAATCTCGCCCGGCGGTCCCTTTGCACTGCGTGCCGGGCTTCGAAGCGGTGCGCTTGCCTTTACCGGCGAGCGAAATGCCCACTGGTTTTGCGTGGCGGGCCGACGGAACTCTCATGTTCACGTCTCTCAAGGGGGGCGCGTGGCTCGCGCCCGATACCGACGGCGACGGGCTGGCCGACACGTTGCGCCCGCTAGCCGACGAGTTGGCCGCTCCGTATGGGCTGTTGGCGCGCGGGGATGGCACGGTGGACGTCAGCAATAAAAATGGCCTGCTGCGGCTCTCCGACTTTGATGCTCAGGGGCGCGCGCGCCGCGCCGATGTGGTGGCCGATGGCTGGGGACACACGGCCGATTATCACGATTGGGTCGTGGGCCCGGTGAGCGACGGCGCGAGCGGATATTATCTGGCACTTCCCTGTCGACAAGACGAGCGGGACGACGCCGCGGCGCGCTGGCGCGGCTGGTCGCTCCACCTCGTTCCCCGGAATCCAACTAGTGACAATCCTCGCCGCTACGAACTCGTCCCTTTCTGCTCGGGCTTGCGCTTTCCCATGGGGCTCGCGCGCAAACCGGACGGCGCGCTTTTCGCCACCGACAACCAAGGACATTACAACCCTTACAACGAACTGAATCATTTGACCGCCGGCGCGCACTATGGCTTCATGAACAAGAGCGAGGCGCGGAAAGGCACGGCGCTGCCACGGCAGGACGCGGCCATCGAAATACCGCATCCCTGGACGCGCAGCGTAAACGGCATCTGTTTTCTGACCACGCCCGAGAGCGTGCGCGCCGCGACAGGTCACGCCGCGTTCGGCCCTTGGGAGGGGCACCTCGTCGGTTGCGAATACGACACCAGGCGCCTGGTGCGCATGAGCCTGGAGCGGATCGGCGACGTGTATCAAGGCGCTGCCTATCCCCTGAGCAGCGAGCCGGCCGAGGGGGAAGAAACGTTCGAGGGGCCGATCGCGTGCGGGGTGGCGCCCGACGGCTGGCTCTACATCGGCAACATGCGCGACAGCGGCTGGGGGGCAGGTCAGAACACCGGATCGATCGTGCGCTTACGCCCGCGTGGTTCGTTGCCATCGGGAATCGCCGAGGTGCGCGCGGCGGCAAGCGGCTTCACTATCCTCTTCACGCAAGAAGTCGACACGGCCGCCGCAGGCAATGTGGCAAACTACGTCGTCGAGTCGTTCCGCCGCGTCACGACGTCCGACTACGGCGGCCCCGACGTCGACCGGCGGACCGAGGTGATTCGCTCAGCCAATGTGTCAAGCGACCGGCGCTCGGTGCGGCTTGCCCTCGATTCGTTGCGGCCGGGCTTTGTCTACGAATTTCATCTTCAAAACATGGCCGCGGCAGGAAAGCTGTTTTTTCCGGGCGAAGCCTACTACACGCTGCGGGTCGTGCCCACGGAGAATTGACCCGGCATAGTATGCTTCTGAAGGGACTAAAGCGGTCGCTTGCGATAACCGCGGTAGTAACCGAGAATCCGTGCTTTCGGGTCGCACATCCTCGCTCGATCGATGCCGCATGCAGCTCTCGAATCTCCACCAGGTGCCCACGGCGGTGCGCGACTCGGTTCGAGAGTACGCCGAGCGGGTAGTGGCCTATGGCGGCGAGCACGTGCTGGGGCTCACGATTTATGGCGCCGCGGCCGGCCCAGGGTTCGATGGCAGCTTGCACATGGTTCACAGCCTGCTCATGGTCGACAGCCTGGGCTTGGACATTTTGCGCCGGCTGTCGGGGGATGGAACTCACTTCGGCCGCCGGCGGATCACGGCGCCGGTCGTGATGACGCCCGACTTTTTGAAAGCATCGCGCGATGCCTTCCCCTTGGAATTGATCGAAATCCAGCAGCAGCGCCTGGTGCTTTTGGGCGAGGACTACCTGGCCGACGTTACGTTTGACGCAGAGCACGTCCGTTTGCAGTGCGAACGCGAGCTGAAGTCGATCTCGGTCGGCATGCGACAGGCCGTGGTCGTGGACGGCACCAAGGAATCCACGATTCACAAGGCGGCGCTACCGGCGCTGTACAGCCTGCTGCGGGTGCTGCGCGGCATGTTGTGGTTGAAGGGGCAGCGTCAGCCCTTGCCGGCGGCAAAGATTCTGGCCGAAATCGAGAATCTGGCCGGGCGTCATTTGCCCGGGGTCCGCGAGGCGTTCGAATTTCCGTCCAGCGTCAGTTGGCTGACCTTCGAAAGACTTTACAACCACGTCGAAGTCCTGGGACAACTCGTCGATGGCTGGTAAGACGTCGCTGGCAGCTCTCTGGTCGATCGCGCTTTTGCTCGCGGCATGCACGGCACATGCCGATGCCGCGGTCACGGTTCAGGATCCCGGCACACGCATCGTTGACCAGGCAGGCGTGATCGATGCCGCCACAAAGCAAAAGCTCACGAACTATCTGGCCGAACTCGAGGCCAAGACCGGCGCGCAAGTCAAAGTGCTGACGATTCTCAGCACGGACGGCGAGGAGATCTTCGAATTTGCCCAGCGGCACTACGAGCTGTGGAAGCTCGGCCAGAAAGGCAAGGACAACGGCGCGCTCATCATTCTCGATGTCGGCGATCATAAAGTACGCATCCACACCGGCTATGGTCTGGAGGGAGCGCTGCCGGATTCCTTTTGCGGCTCGTTGTCGCGCAAGATTCGCGACGACTTCTTCCGCGCGGGGCGTTATAGCGACGGCATCAATGAGATGACGATCGCCGTGGCCAACAAGGTGGCCGACGACGCGGGCGTGAAGCTCGACGGCGTGCCGCCCGTCCGGCATCAGGTTGATGAAGGGATCCACCCGATGGCCGCGTTCGTGCTGCTGGTCTTCCTGATGCTCTTCGTCTTCGTGATTTACTCGTCGATGCGCCGGCAACACCATCGGCGCGTGTGGGGCACCGATCTCACCGATATGTGGTACTGGGGCCGGGTGCTGGGAGACGTCGGCGTATCGGTGCTTTCCTCGGGTGGCAGCGGCAGCTCCGGAGGGGGATTCGGCGGCGGGGGCGGATCGTTCGGCGGCGGCGGTAGCTCAGGGGGGGGCGGCGGCGGAGCCAGTTGGTGACACGCTCGCTACCATGACGCGACCAACGGGCCTCATTTCGAGCCCTGAGAATTCTCTTGCAGTCGCAAGGTGGCAGCAAGGCTTTCTTTGTATTTGCTGACCGTGGGGAAGCGGTCGACCAGTTTTCTGCGCAGGGAGACTGCCTGCCGCAAAGACTGCTCCGCCTCGGCAAAGGCCTTCAGGTCGCGTTGAATGACCGCGCAGTCGACGTAGGTCGCCGCCAGTTGGTTCTGAATTTCTCCGTTCGCGGGATTATCGCGCGCCACGCGACCAAGAATCATGGCGGCGCGCTGGTGCGCTTGAAGAGCTTCGACATCCCGGCCAGTTTTGTATTCCGCCAATCCCAGGCGCGCATAGGCGGTTCCCAATTGTTCTTGATAGCGGCCTTCGTCAGGATGTTCGCGCATCAATCCTTCGCGAATGGAAATCGCCTGTTGCAGTTGTGACACCGCGTCGCCGAATCGACCGCGCTGGAGCGCCACGACGGCGAGATTGTCGTAGCTCCAGGCGAGCTCCTCTTGGTACATTTCGTTTTTCGGATATTCGTTGGCAAGCGATTGGCGCGCTTCGAGCGCTACCAGGTGCCCGGTCTGCGCCTCGTCCAGTTGGTTATGCACCTGCTTGAGCCTGGCCAGATCGGTTTGCGTGGTGGCAAGCCGCTCGCGGTAACGGGGCTCTTGCGGAACTTCTCGCACCACTTGTTGGCGCAGGTCAATTCCCTTGCGCAGAAATTTCTCGGCCTGGCTGGTGTCCCCCAGATCATTTACGAACGTGGCCGCCGCCACGTAGTCGCTGGCCAGGTCCTCGCGGTGCTCGGCGACCGTCGGATGAAGGTCCGCGATGGCCTGGCGGATCTCGATCGCCTCCAACTGGGACGCGAGAGCATCGCCGGAACGCTGTGCCTTCCGCTGCGCCAAAGCCAGGTTGGTATAGCCGAGCGCCAGCTCCGATTGATAAGCGGTAACCGAAGGATATTCGCTCGCGATCTCGCGGCGTAAGTCGATGGCCTGGCGATAGGAGGGAATCGCCTCCTCGTAGCGGCCCGCGGCGTACAGTGCCCCGCCGAGATTTTGATAGGCGACCCAGCACGTTGGATTCTGCTGAATCGTATCTTCGTAGAGCGTGAACAAATCGTGATAGACGTACGTGCGCTCATGACTGATCATGGCCAGGGCGAGCAACAGGCCGCCGAAAATAACCGGCGCAACCCAATGCAAGCTCGCCGCCAGGCGCGTCGCAATGAGTGCCAGGCAGGCCGCCGCCAAGGCGAACATTGCCAGCGACGCGTGATATTGAAAATGATCGGCGACGTATGAATAACGAAACGGAAAAACGTTGAAGAACCCGAGCGCCGGTACCAACACCCCCACAAAGATCAGCACGGCCGCCAGCGGCCCGCGCCCCACGCGGCCGCGCGCAAGCCACAACAACACGATCACGGCGAGAACCGAGCCCGGGTAGGCGTACTGCCACCGCTCGGCGGGATCGACCGTCCAGCGCGGATAGAAAAACACAAGCTGCCGCGGCCATGCGAGCTTTTCAACATAGAACCACACGGCGCGCCCCGCCACGATCGAGCGCGCCGGCAATGTCAGCTCCCACTCTTCTCCCTTGGCCCCCACGTGCCCCAACTCCAACCAGGCGGTGACGCACGCCAGCGCGATGCCAATCACGAAAAACGGCATGAGCCAAAGTATGTCGCCTTTCGCAAGCCGTCCGCGCTTCCACCAGTAGATCACCAGCAGCACGGCCGGGACCGATGCCGTCACGGTCTTGCTCAATAGCGCCGCCACGAAGAGCAACAGCGCGAGCAAGTAGTAACGAATGCGGCCCCAGGCAAATCCGGTTTCGAGCGTGGGGGGCTCGTTCTCGAACGGCGCGAAGCGCAGATAAGCAAACAACGAACCCAACGCCAAGGCGCAGGACAACACATTCTTGCGTTCAGTGATCCAGGCGACGCTCTCGGTACAAACGGGGTGCACCGCAAATAGCGCCGCGGCCAGCCAGGCGCCGGGCACCCCGAGACGAACGAACAGCCGCCAGGCAAGCAGGACCGCCGCCGCGTGGAGTGCCAGATTTACCGCGTGGTACCCGCGAGGATCCAATCCCCACAGATGGTACTCGACCCAAAACGTCGAATGCGTAAGTGGGTAATACTGCGGCAACGATCGAGGGGCCAACCAGATTCTGGCCAGGCCTCGAGTGCTTGTTAGCGTCTTGTTCTTTTCGACATGGACGTCGTCGTCCCAGATAAACCCATTTTCGAGGGTGGGAAAGTAAACGACGACGACCAACAGTACCAAGGCCGCGGCGCAGACCCAGTCCCACACGGCCGATGGCGGGACCGCTTTTGGCTCGCGAATGCGCTCTTTAGGACGTAACATGGGCGTGCGCTAAACAGGTCGTTGGTCAGGGGCCGAGGCCCCCGAGGAATTGTACTTTGCCGACGCCACTGGTCGGAAGCGCAGGATGATCGACTTACCGCACACGAGAGATCTGTTGCCCATGACCACGCGACGAGCATTTTTGCAGATGGCCGCGCAAGCCGGCGTGACGGCAACGCTCGGGCTGGGCCGGTTACGCGCTGACGAGTCGTCGGCCGGCAAGAAACCGAGCCAGCCGGTCGTCGACACGCACATGCACGTGTGGATCCACGACCCACAGCGATTTCCGTTTGCGCATCCCTACGCCGCCGATTATCGGCCGCCCGATACGGACGGCACGCTCGAAACCTTACTCGCGGACATGGACCAGAACGGCGTCACGCACGCCATCCTGGTGCAGACGATCTGCCACGGCTGGGACAATCGTTACACGGCCCATTGCGTCCGGGCCTGCCCCGGCCGTTTGCGCGGACACGGCCTGATCGATCCGGTGGATCCGAACGTCGCCGATCGACTTGCTTATTGGGTCGAGGAGCAGGGGCTCTCGGGCATGCGTTTCAGTCCCATCTACTACAAGGGCAAAGACGATTGGCTGACGGCCCAACCGGCCCGACAAATGTGGAAGCGTGCGGCCGCGCTCGGTGCCGTGCTGAACTTCTACATCGCGACCGACCAGTTGCCGAAGCTCGAGGTCATGGTGCGCGACCATCCCGACGTGCCCACGATCGTCGATCATGTGAGCCAGATCGACCTCTCGGCGCCCGACCCCTTGCCGGAGATGAAGAAGCTGCTCGCGCTGGCGCGCTATCCGAACGTGCGCGTGAAGATTTCTGAATTGACGTCTGTCTCGAAGTCGCACGAGTATCCGTTCTCGGACGCGTTGCCGTGGGTAAAGAGGGTGTACGACGCCTTCGGCCCGTCGCGCTTGCTGTGGGGAACGGGCTACCCGGGGCCGGCCCGTGCGTTCTACAAGCGCCCCACCTTGGCGCAGGAACTGGCCCTCGTCCGCGAGAAGATTCCGTTCTTCACACCGGACGATCAGCGAAAGATTCTCGGCGAGAATGCGGCCACGCTATGGAAGCTGTCAGCCTGAAGGATCTGGCCTTTGAGAACGTAGGCTCGCCTACGTTGATAAGCCCAGAGCGGCACGGCCTGCGTCCGTGAGCCGCGCGGTCGACCAGGCCGGCTCCCAGGTGAAGTCGACGACAACGTCCCGCACCCCGGCCAGCTTGAGCAGGCGCTCGCGAATCCCTTCGCTGACGCGGCCACCTCCTTGCGAGACGAAGAATTGATACACCGGCCGGCCGCGGTGCGGCATGGTCATCAGGATGCGCGCCACGCCGTCGCGATGGCTCACATCGTAGATAAGGCCCATATCGACCACGTTGGCGTCGATCGTATAGAGCTGCTCATCGCGCACCTCGCGCAGCACTTTCCAAATCGCTGGCTTCAGGGAAGCCGTGTCGGGCGTTTCACCATCGCGCGCAAGCGGCCGATTGTTGGTGGCCGCCCCGGCCAGGCCGGCGGGCATTTCGGCTTTGATTTCTAGCGGGTTCAAGAGCGCATGTCGACTTTGCTCGTAAAACTCGGCCGGATTCTGTTCGGGGTACGGCGCGAGCAGGTAGGCGTTCTTCTGCTCAAAGGAAACGCCTGAGTGCATCTCGGTCTTTTGGGCCGGGTACCGGCTCGACAGCTGGCCATGCCCCGCGTAGTGCATGGTCGGGGCTCCGCCATGCGAAATCGACGCCCCGCCGGTCGCCTCGTGTACTAGCCGCAGGGCGACGAACGCATCCCGGCTCGTGCGATTGAAGAAGCCGACACCCCACAGTGCCTCGGTCTGGTCTGCCGGCACCGCCCCTTCGTGCAATTTGCCCGACGAGTCGATCCACAGCATGTCGGTGAATGAATAGCCGGAGAAGACCCATTCGTCGTCGCGCATGGCCTCGATCCGAAAGTCCTGCACCATGTCCATCCGGCTGTGCTTCAAGAAGTAAGGCAGGCCGGCGTAGAACGTATAGGTGACGTCCATGTGCATCCGACTGGGCGTAAAGAGTGGATGCATAGGACTGGCCGGAAAACCGAAACGGCGAAGCTGAACAAACAGCGGCCCGCGCGTCACTTCATAGCTAGGGCACTCAGCCCAATTGCGCATTCTTAGTTTCTGAAAGTCTCCCTGATCGACATAATCGTGCCCCCAATCGATGTCGGGCGGTTCACCGTGGCCTTTGCCGCCGGCGTACAGCTCCAAGCCATGCTCGCGCCTGTAGGTGAGGCGTTCGAGTTGTCCGGTTTGGCGCGAGAGCCGTGCTTGATAATGCGAGTTGGTGACGTCCAGGCCGTATCCCTCGCCAGTCACGCGTAAGTCGGTCTGGTAGTCGGGCCGCTCTGCGTTTGGGTTGCCCGCAAGGATCAAGTAACTGGCTGAGTCATGCGCGCCGACCTCGGCAAAGAAGGCGACCCGGCAGCGCACCTCGTCACCATGTCGGGTGTGGGCATAGACCTGGCTAGGAATCTCCTGCAAGCGCCGCGTCGTTGGATTCCACTTCGCCACGCGCATCTCGCGCACGGGATCGACAATCTCCGCGGCCCCGAAGGCCAGGCTCACGTCAACCGGGTCGTTCGCGCGCCGGGCGCCCACCGTCTCGAACAATGTCACCGGTTTGCAGATCGACCAGCCGCGCGCCCATTGAGCAATCACCGGCGGCAGCTTTGATACCGGGATCGACGCAGACGCCGGCAGTTGGGCAGCAGGCGCCGGTACTAGCTGCCGCTCGAACGACAAGGTCTCCTTGAGCGATGCCGCCAATGACATGGCCACGTCGAGCTTGCCGGCGGCATAAGCGGCCTCGAGCAGTTCCAGCTTGCGGGCCACCGAATCGGTGTGGTCGGAGTAACGGATGTCATTCATGGAAACACCCTTCGTGCAGAGCTTGTGTCGCCTTATCGGCGCGGTGCGCCCTTCGTCTCGCGCGGCAGCGAAGGCTTTGCTTCGCGGGTCCAGATTAATCGCCTCGAAAGGGCCGGCATAGAGGCCGGTTAGTGCGACTCGGCGGTCAATTCTCAGGGCAAAACACGTCGTTGCCGGGGATTCAGAAACTTGCCAGCTCTCGCCGGTTCCGGTCGTGTCAGTCGTTGGGAAAAATCCTCGGCCGTGGCATTTGCTCAACGCGCAACCGTAAGCCATGTTTCCTCAGATAAACGCGAGCCAGCAATGCGCGCAGGCTTGACTATTTGCCTTGTCGGCCGACCATTGCTCTCGACTTGTCATCCCTAGACATTCTGAGTCACTGGCAGAAGGCTCTATGGTGTTCGGGCGGTTCGGGCATTTTGGCGTGGTCTTCGGCGCTCTTACGATCGCCGCCGTGCCAGCTGCGCGCGATGCCCACGCTCTAGAGCCGGCGCCGATGGGCGTGCCTGGCTATGTCAGCGGTTACGCGACTCAGCCCGCGGGCGGCTACGTGGTGCCGGTCGCACCCTATCAACGGGCGCCGGTTGTGAACGGAAGCGGCGCCCGCGTCGTCGTGCGTAACGCAGCACCTTCGGTTCCCGGCTACGTCGCCAGCTATGCCGTTCCAGTTCCCGTCGCGGGGCAAGCGCCTGCCATAGTTGGTTATCGCGCCAGCTATGAAGCGCCGGTTGCTGTCATGCCATCGCCGCCTCCCTCGCGCCCGGCTCCGGCCAATGCGCGGTTTTACAATCCCGTCGGCAATGGCTTTGGCGGTTACAGCTACGGAGAGTATCCGGCTTACGGGTACAACGGATACTTGCCGGCCGCCTACGACGGCTTCAACGTTTCCGGTTACGCGAGCCGTGCCGTGACATCGGCTGGTTATCGCGGTTTCTCCACGCCCGCTCAGCCCGGCGGCTACAGCACGTTCAACATGTCTGATGCCTGGACCGGCTATATCGGCCCCAACGGCAGCCGGATGAACTATCGGGCGTACTAGGCGCTACTTCGGGCGTGACACTCCCGCCATCTTCGCACCGGTCCGGATGCACGTCTTGCTATCGTGAAAGTTCGACTTGGTTGTTCGACTTTCAGGACACTCGGGCGACGCTCGCGAACCCGGTGAACTCCTGATACGATTGACAGAGGAGAGGCATCGGCGTTTCGAGCGCTCTCTCCGCGCTTATCACCTTCAAACACTCAACACGCGGCCCGGCGCCTTTATCTCGGCGCGTCGAGCGGCCAATTCTCTTCCGGGCGGTAACCGCGTGACGAATCCCAGTACGGCAGACGGTTCAAGGCCGCGAGCTATGTTCTGCCCGCTTTTGCTTGCTCTGCTTCTGCTGTCGCCCCCGATCACGGCTGCCGCCGACCAGACTGTAACGCCCAAGTCGAAACCCACCACGGCGTCCAAGAAGCCGGACCAGCCGACGGATACCAAGAAACGTCCGGCCAGCGGAACGGACGCCAAGGATCCCTCCCAAGTGGCGGCCCTCGTTCAGCGTGCGGATGCACTGCTCGGTTCGAGTTCTTTTGCCGCGGCGGTGAAGGAATATGAGGCTGCGCTTGCCCTGTGCGATCCGAAGCACCCGCGGCCCGCGACAACCGCACTTATTCAATCGCGCCTGTCGGCGGCCTTGGCTTTCGTGGCCGATTACGCCCGCGCGCGAACGTTCGCCGAGCAGGCGGTGGCCAATTTCATAACGGCCTTTGGTCCTGCCAGTGCCGAAGCGGCCGTAGCGCTGACGGATTACGGCGTGCTCCTCACGAAACTCGGCGAATTATCCGCGGCGCGGTCGAGTTTCGAGCGCGCGCTCCAGATCATGCAGCAGTTGCACGGAGAGCGCAATCCAAAAACACTCGGCTTGCGCACCTCGCTGGCGGCCCTCCAGGGGGCCTTGGGCGACCGGGCCGCGGCCACCCAGGGATTCGAAGAAGCGTTGCTCATTCAGAGCAAGTACGCAGCCGAAGAAAATGCCGACACCGCGTTCCTGCACGTCGAATACGGCAACTTCCTGACAAACCAGGGCAAATATCGCGAGGCGCGCGAACAACTGGAGCTCGCGCTCTCGTTGCGGCGCAAGTTACTAGGCGACCGTAATCCGGTTACGGCCGGCACGCTCGATTCGCTGGGAAGGGTCTGCCACCTTCTCGGTGACGACCCACGGGCGCAAGCGTGCTTCGAGGAAGAACTGGGCATCTACAAGGAGGTGCCGCCAGCGGATCATGGGGACTTGATCAACGCGCTAAACAACCTGGGCTTTGTTCTCGGTTGCCAACAGCAATACGCCCCGGCCCTGGAAGTTTTCCGCCAGGCGTTGGCCGTGGGAAAGCAATCGTTTGGGGACAACGATCCGCACGCGGTGACCGGCTACACGAACTTGTCCCTGTTTAGTGCCGCACAGGACGATTGGCAGCGCGCTGTCGAATTCGCGGACGAGGGACGGCATCTCGCCCGTCGCCGTCTGGCCACAACGCTTTCGACACTCTCCGAGCGCGAGCAGCTCGCTTATCTTTCCACTCACGATCTCCCTGCGCATTTCATGGCCCTTTCCTTGGCCATCGAACTGCGGCGCCACCCGCGCGTGGCCGAGTTGTCGGCCGGCTGGCTGTTGAACGGCAAATCGCAATCGCAGGAACTGCTGGCCGATCGCGCGGTCCGGGCGCGCGAACAGAGTGATCCGGCTCTGGCCAGAATCTCGCAGCAACTGAAGCAGGTGCGCGACGAGCAGGCGAAGATCGTCTTTTCCGGCACCTCGCGCAACGAGCGGGGCGATCGGATCTCGAAACTGGCGCGAAGCGAAGAGGAGCTTTCGCGGCGGCTGGCCCGGGCCGGCAGCCACTCTTTGCAAGCCCTGGACTGGATCGACGTCGGGCAGGTTCGTTCCGCGTTGGCCCCTGGCGAAGTCCTCGTCGATATCGCCTGCGTGCCGCTCGTGAATCTGAAGGCCCCCGACGAAAAGACCAGCTCTCTGCACTATGCGGCCTGGATCGTGCCGTCGGCCGACCAGGGCGAGGTGAAACTGATTGATCTGGGGGACGCCGAAGACATTCACGAGGACATCCTCGAGCTGCGCAAAGCCATCAATGTGGTCTTCACGATCGACCGCAGCACCGGACTGACGAAACCTGCTGAACCGAAGACATTGACGCAGGCGCACACCGCCATGTTGCGGTTGTCGCAGCGATTGCTGTTTCCGCTGCTTTCGCAGATTCGCAACGCCGACAAGCTGCTCATCAGCCCCGATGCGCAGTTGTGGCTCGTTCCCTGGGCCGCGCTCTACCTGCCCGACGGACGATTTGCCGTCGAGCAATATCAAATCTCGCACCTGGTCAGTGGCCGCGAACTGCTGGCGCCGAAGGTGAAGCGGCCGTCGAATGCGCCGTTGATCGTGGCGAACCCGAATTTTGATCTGCTGCCCGCCGAGGCACGGCAGATCGCTCAGGCCACGCTGACGGGCAAGAAGATTCCCGCGCAGCCGCGGCCGAACATACGCCTCCGGCCGCCGGCGCGGCTGGGCACGCCGCTTCCGGAGCTCGCCAGGCAAGTGAAGGTGGTCGGGCCGAAGCTGGCCGCCTACGCGGGAAAGAAACCGGCTGTCTTCGAAGGGGATAGGGCTCTGGAAACCCTGGTCAAAGCCGTACACGGACCAAGGGTGGTCCTGTTTGCGACGCACGGCTTCTTTGAGCCATCGGACCTGGCTTTCCGCGCGCGCACTTCGGGATTGGGCGCTGATGCGAGAGCACCGCGAACGGCCGATAACCCGCTGTTGCGCTGCGGCGTGTTGTTGGCCGGCTGCAATTGGCGAGATTCCTCGAAGGGAGACGATGGAATCTTGACGGGCATGGAAATCCTGAGCCTGGATCTCCGCGGCACGGAGCTCGTCGTCTTGAGCGCCTGCAACACCGGGGTGGGCGATCTGCGAATCGGCGAAGGAGTGGCGAGCACCCGCCAGGCCTTTCAACTGGCCGGCGCCGAGGCCGTCGTAGCGACCCTCTGGCCCGTGACCGTCGACGAAGCCAACGATCAGATGAGCGATTTCTTCGCGCGCCTCGCCAAGGGAGAAGGGAAGGCACAAGCCCTGCGCAGCGCCCAACTAGCGGCCATCAGCCGGCTGAAGGCCAAGTATCACGCTGCGCTCCCGGTCATTTGGGCAGCCTTCACAATCACCGGACGCGGCTGAACGGCGCTGTCGGCCTGCAATCGACGAGGGCCACGCCCGCCGCTGATAAGCCGCGAGCCATCCGCTCAGGCCAGCTTTCGAACCAGGCGTGCCGGCAACGAGAGAATCGCATCCACCGTCTCGAAGAGCACGGTGAACGTCAACCCAATCAACCGAAACGGTAACAGCACCAGCCAGACCAGCGGATAGAGCAACAAGACACCGATCGCCAGCGGCCAGCAGATCACGAACAGCACGCACCACAGCACGAATGTCAACATCAACCAGGATTCCCGCGAAAGGATTCGGAAACAAAGGCCAAATACGATCCGCAGATTCCACAGATTACGCAGAAAACTTCAGAATGCCCGGTCCCAGTTCCGCATCATGTTTCAAACTATTCAGGAATCTGCGTCGATCTGCGAAATCTGCCGATGATTCTCTCTGCCCCTCGGTAAGCTATTCGTAGGGGGAAGCGACTTCTTGGCACGAATCTGCCGCGATTTCTTGGCTATTTCGAATTCCTGCCCGACGGCGTGACCTAAACTTCTGGGTGCCCGCGGGCACGAACGACTATTAGAAAGGACCAACGCCATGGGCCGACGAATGATCATTTCCATGATTGTGGCATTCTTGTGCCTGGCCGCGCCGCGGGTCTACGCGCAGCGCGGCGGACGGGGCGAGGGACGATCAAGCGGCCACGCCCCCGGCGGCGAATGGTCCGAGCGCTCGCATCAAGGAAGCAGTCACGGCCAGGCGGGCGGCGGCAATCGCGAAGCGAGCGGCGCTCGTGGCTTTGAAGGAAAGAACGCAGGTCGTAACGAGTCGCAACGCGGCGCCGGACAACAGGGCTTCGCCGGCAATCAGGCGGCACCCAATGGGCGCTCGCGAAGCGCCGGCGGAGCAGCCGGCACTGCTGGTACACGTGGACCTCAAGGAATTGCAGGCGCAGGCGGGACTACCCGCCGTGGAGCCGAAGGTTCGGGCACCGCCACAACGAACCGCACCGCCGGCACACGCACCGGCACGGCAAACGCAGCAGCCGCCCCAGGCACGCGCGCGGCTACAGGCAACGCGGCAACCGCCGCCACGACTAATGCATCAAACACCGGCGCTGCCGCGGTTCGCAATGCCTACAACAACCCGAACCTCTACAACGACCATTGGTACGCGGCGCACACGGGCGCCTGGTATCCGCACGGCTGGACCACGGCCGCCGTCTGGGCCGTGCCCACCTGGGGCGCTGTGTCCGGCTACTACGGAGCCAGTGCGGTGCCGATGTCGTACAACTACGGCGTGAATCCCGCTTATGCCAACGGTATGGTCACCATGAACGGCCAGCCGGTCGGCACGCCGGCCGAGTTCAGCCAGCAGGCCGCCGACCTGGCGGCGACCGGCGCCGGCGACGTAGCCACCGACGGCAACGACTGGATGTCGCTGGGCGTCTTTGCCATGGTTCGCAACGAGCAGCAGCATCCGCAATTGATCCTGCAATTGGCGATCAATAAGCAGGGCATCCTGCGCGGCAATTACACGGACGAAGTGTCGGAGCACACGCAGCAGATTCAGGGCGCGGCTGACCCCAAGACGCAGCGCGCGGCATGGACCGTGGGCGGCAACACCAGCTCCATCATGGAAGCCGGGCTCAGCGACCTCGCCCAAGGCGAGGCGCCGGCCCTGATTCACAAGAACGGCAAGACCGATCATTGGTTACTGGTGCGTCTCGACAAGCCGGCAGGAGAAACTGCTGACAGTTCGCCGGGCGGACGCTAGATTGTTCGGGATGGCCGCACTCTTCGAACGCGCCTGAGGGTGCTTCGCATCGTGGCGCGTCCGAATATTTTCGAAAGGAGTCGAACGTGATTGCTGGGTCACGATTTGGGGTGCATTCTGCGGCGGCGTTCTTCGCCCTGCCCCTTTGCGTAGCACTTGGTGTGGCATCTTCGGTCCGCGCGCAACAACCACCAGCTGGGCCTGCTGCCGGGTCGGCCATTTCCACGCGCACGATCGACGGTAAGTATCTGCCACCGCAGCCGGCGCCTTTCGGCGGCGTGATCAACATGAACGCGGTCAATTCAAAGCCGTGGTGGCCGTCGAGCGTGGTCCCTCCCAAGGGCGCGCCGAACGTGCTGTTGATCATGACCGACGACGTCGGCTTCGGCGCGCCGAGCACCTTCGGCGGCGTCATCCCCACGCCCTCTTTGGACCGCGTTGCCAAGATGGGATTGCGCTACACGCAGTTTCATTCGACCGCGCTCTGCTCGCCCACGCGGGCGGCCCTGATTACGGGCCGCAACCATCATTCGGTCGGTTTCGGCGTCGTCGCGGAAATGGCCACCGGTTTTCCCGGCTACGACACGTTCATCGGTCGCGATTCGGCCACGCTTGGTCGTGTTCTGCGAGACAACGGCTACGCCACGAGCTGGTTCGGCAAGGATCACAACACGCCCGCCTTCCAGGCCAGCCAGGTTGGCCCCTTCGATCAATGGCCGATCGGGATGGGCTTTGATTACTTCTATGGCTTTGTCGGCGGCGACACCAGCCAATGGCAACCCAACTTGTTCCGCAATACGACGGCCATCTATCCGTACGTGGGTAATCCCCAGTGGAACCTCACGACCGCCATGGCCGACGAAGCGATCGCGCATTTGAAGATGCTCAACGAGGTCGCGCCCGACAAGCCGTTCTTTTGCTACTACGTCCCTGGCGGCACGCACGCGCCCCACCATGCCACGCCCGAGTGGATCGAGAAATTCAAGGGCAAGTTCGACATGGGATGGAACAAGCTGCGCGATCAGATTTTCGCGAACCAGAAAAAGCTCGGCGTGATCCCGGCCGATGCGAAATTGACGCCCTGGCCCGATGTCCTGAAAAAGTGGGACGATCTTTCGGCCGAGGAGAAGAAGCTGTTCACCCGGCAAGTCGAAGTGTACGCGGCCTACCTGGCGTACACGGATCATGAAATCGGTCGCGTCATTCAAGCCGTCGAGGACTTGGGCAAGCTCGATAACACGCTCGTCATCTACATCAGCGGAGACAACGGCGGCAGTGCCGAAGGATCTCCGATCGGCACGCCGAATGAGGTCGCGCAGTTCAACGGGGTCGAGGTTCCGGTACCGGCGCAACTGGCGCTGTTCTACGATTCCTGGGGTTCGGACAAGACGTACAACCATATGGCCGTCGGGTGGACCTGGGCCTTCGATACGCCCTTCCAATGGACCAAGCAGGTCGCTTCGCACTTTGGCGGCACGCGGCAAGGCGTGTGCATTGCCTGGCCCAAGCGGATCAAGGATGCCGGCGGAATTCGTAACCAGTTTCATCACATCGTCGATATCACGCCAACGATCCTCGAAGCAACCGGCATCCCGGCGCCGAATGTGGTCGATGGCATTGCACAGCGTCCGATCGAAGGCGTGAGCATGGCGTATTCGTTCGACAAGACCAGGGCGCAAGCCCCTTCGCCGCACAAAACGCAATACTTCGAAATGCTCGGCAATCGGGGCATCTATCACGATGGCTGGTACGCCAATACCGTGCCCATCAGCCCGCCCTGGGTCCTTACAGCGACGCCCGATCAGGACGTTATGAGCAGCTACAAGTGGGAGCTCTACGACCTGACGAAGGATTGGACGCAGAGCAACAACCTGGCCGCGAGCAAGCCTGATAAGCTCAAGGAATTGCAAGAGAAATTCATCGTCGAGGCGACGAAGTACCAGGTTTTCCCGCTCGACAATTCCATGGCGGCCCGCATGATCTCGCCGCGCCCCAGCCTGACCGCAGGACGCGACACGTTCACCTACAGCGGCGAACTGACGGGCATTCCGATGGGGGCCGCGCCGTCGCTGCTCAACGCCTCGTACAAAATCACGGCTGATATTGAAATCCCTGCGGGCGGCGCCGAAGGCGTGCTGGCCACGCAAGGAGGCCGATTCGGCGGCTGGGGTTTTTACCTCTTGAAGGGGAAGCCGGTCTTCCTGTGGAACATGCTCGACCTGCGCCGTATCCGCTGGGAAGGAAATTCAGCACTCGCCCCCGGTAAGCACACCTTGGAGTTCGCCTTCAAATACGAAGGACTGGGCGCCGAAACGCTGGCTTTCAACAATCGCAGCGGCCTCGGCCACGGCGGCCCCGGCACGCTGAAGGTGGATGGGCAGGTCGTCTCGTCGCATAAGATGGAGCACTCGATCCCCGTCACTTTGCAATGGGACGAAAGCTTCGACATCGGGGCCGATACCGGCACGCCGATTGACGACAAGGACTATCAGGTCCCCTTCAAGTTCACGGGCAAGCTCACGAGCTTGACGCTAAAGATCGACCGCCCCCAGCTGAGTCCGGCCGACCAAAAACGACTGGCCGAGGAAAGCCGTCGGAATAATCGGGCCAGTGAATAGTCCGCAGGCCCCCAAAAGGGTCGGTATCTCCCGGCACGTCGAAAAAGGGCGAAACTCAGGCCTCGCTCAGGCGGTATCGGTAGCGTGACGATTCGCAATGTCATCGGCTAGTGATGAGTGCCAGGCACTGCGATAATTGGAACCGCACTGGCCGGCCCATCATGCGCGCCGGCGCTCGTCCGAATTCCGTGATTGTCCATCGCCGATTGTTCGCCGCATGATTGTCCGCTGCATCACTGTCCACTGCATGACCGTCCACTGCATGACCGTCCACTGCATGACCGTCCACTGCATGACCGTCCACCTTGAGAACGCACCATGACCTCGCTCGCCGCATCGCTCGTCTTAACCTGCCTTCTATCGGCAGAACCCGCGAATAACTACCGCATCGGCCGCGCCGCAAGCGATATCACGTTACCGGTCTGGGGCGTGCAGATGTTGGGCTACGTACACCCGGACCAGATTGGCCAAGGGTTGCGGCAGCGGCAATATGCGCGGACATTCGTGATCACGGACACCGATGACCAGTCGCGACTGGCCTACGTCACGTGCGACATCGCGTTTCCGACGCACACTCTGAAGCTCGCCGTGCTCGAACGCCTGGAGAAATCGCTACCAGGCCGGTACACGCACGCCAACTTGATTCTTGCCGGCACTCACACGCACGGAGCGCCTGGCGGTTATCACCATCATCTCTCGACGAGCGTCCTGGGAGGCGATTTTTTCGTCCAGGCCTTCGAAGCTCTGGCTGACGGTATCGCCGAATCGATCGTGACCGCCGATACCGACTTGCGCCCCGGGCGCATTCTTTTCGCGCAAGGCGAAGTGACCGAAGCCAATGCCAATCGCTCTCTGGTCGCTTATCGCAACAATCCGGCCGACGAGCGGGCCGAGTACAAAAACGACGTCGACAAGACGATGACCTTGCTCGAGTTCGTGCGCGACGACGGTCCGATCGGTCTCTTGAACTGGTTCGCCGTTCATCCTACGTCGGTCAACTTTCACTACCGGCTGACGACCAGTGACAACAAGGGCTACGCCGCGTATCTGGTCGAGCAAGCCCACGGGGCGCGCCATCACGGCGGCGGGGAGTTTGTCGCCGCGTTCGCCAACACCAACTGCGGCGACTGTACCCCGAACTTGAATCTCGACGCCACGGGCCCGGGAAAGACCGATCTGGAAAGTTGCACGATCATTGGCCGTCGCCAGGCCGAGGCTGCCCAGCGACTGTGCGATGGAAAGGGCGATGTTGTTTCGGGTCCTATCCAGGTGATCCACACGTTTGTCGACTTCTCGCGTCTCGAGGTCGACGCCGAGTTCACCGCGGACGGCCAGCACCGGACTTGCCCGTCGGCCTGGGGTTATTCCTTCGCCGCGGGTTCCGATGCCGAAGGAGGTGGGCTGGCGCTGTTCCGTGAAGGAATGACGAAGACGGATCCGGCCGTCGACGCCGTCATTCGGCTCGCGTTGCCACAGGTGCGCACCACGCCCGAGTTTCTCGAATGCCAGAAACCCAAGGCCGTGCTGATCGCCAGCGGCCTGGCGAACCCGCCCATGCACGAACAGGTGTTGCCGCTAGCGCTCGCACGCATCGGCCAGTTGGCATTCGTCGTTGGGCCGGCCGAGTTCACGACGATGAGCGGGCGACGATTCCGCGTCGCCGTCGGGCACGAACTGGGCATCGACCCGCGCTACGTCATCGTGGCCGGATACTCGAACGACTTTGCCGGCTACGTCACCACGTGGCACGAGTATCAGTTGCAGCAGTACGAAGGGGGGCACACCTTGTTCGGCCCTTGGACCGAGGCCGGTTATCGGCAAGAGTTCGTCCGACTGGCACGCGCGCTAAAGGCAGGCAAGCAAGTCGAACCGACAGGCCAGTCCACCGATATGCGCAGCCGCGTGGCGAAGCCGACCTTGCTCGACGGCCCTGACGAAAAGCAACCGCCGGATGCGAAATTCGGCGACGTCGTCGAAGGGCCGCAAAACGATTACGCGCCGGGTGATGTCGTTTCGACGGTGTTCTGGACCGGCAGCCCGGTGAACGAATATCAACGGCAAGATCGCTATATGGCTGTCGAGCGGTTGACCGCCGCGCCTGACACGTGGGAAGTCGTCCGCGAAGATTTCGATTGGGACACCACCGCCCAATGGGAGCGGCCAGCCGCCGAACGCAAATCGTCGTCCGCGCGGGCTGGACAGCAAATGAGCCTGTTGAACCTCTCACCACCGAAATACAAGACCAGCCCCGATCCGTTCCGCGTCACGATCACCTGGGAGACCGCGGCCGACACGCCTCCGGGCACGTATCGGCTGGTCCACTTCGGACGATACAAAGAGGACGGTGCCGTCAAACGCTTCACGGCCCGTTCGCCCGCGTTTCAAGTAAAGTGAAGAGACTACGATTGCGCCGGGCGATGATGGGATGGTGTTGAAGCATCGCGCCTGGTGCCGGGGCCATAGCGAGTTGTCATTTGGGGGTCCTGGCTGTTGGCGCCGTCTGCATCGAAGTTACTGGGCCTCCGCGGCTTGCGACGGGGGCTGCGGCGCGGCCAGGTATTTGTCGAACCAGGCAACCGAGCCTTTGAAGGCCTTATCCCACTGGGCCGCCTCCGCGGGATTGCGGGCCGCATGGTGCCCTATGCCCTCCATCACGATCAATTCGGTCGGTACGGATTTCTCGTTCAGCTCGGCGAGAAGGTTCTGGCTGTTCTCGATCGGCACCAGGGTGTCCGTGTCGCCGTGGATCAATAGCGTGGCGGCATCGTCGCCGGTGACTTGTAGCCGTGGAGATAACGATTCGACCAGCGCCGGGTCGAAGGCAAACGCCGGCTTCAGCTTTTCGGCGAAGAGCTTGTCGATCGTCCCCTTCTGCAACAGCTGTTCTCGTTTCTGATCCATGTCGCGCAGGTCGGACGGTGCCGCGATCGCCACGGCGGCGGCCACTCGGCTGCTGGTGCGCGACAACTCATCGCGCGCCTCGGCATTGCCGTCGTCACCGGTCGTGGCGAGCATCAGGGCCAGGTGCCCGCCGGCGCTCGTGCCAATCACGCCCAGGCGCTTGGGATCGATCCCGTAATCCTCGGCGTGCAGGCGAATGAAGCGGATCGCGCGCCGCATATCGCCCACGATCTCGGGCACGGTGTACTTGGGATTGCTGCCGTGAAAGACCGAGAAAACTGTAAAGCCACGATCGAGAAACAAACCCACCAGGGGCGCCTTCGGATTGGTCGGTTCCCAGAACGAAAAATAACCGCTGCTATTGATTTGCACCACGGCGGCGCCATTCGCATTGGCCGGGCGATAAACGTGCATCACCAGCGCCATGCCGTCTTTGTGGCCGTAGACCACGTCCGGCGTGACCTTTGTCTCGTCGCCGCGACTGACACCGGCGCTGACGATCCACAACAAGCCGGCAAACGCTAACGAGATGTTGGGAAACATCTGTTCTCTCTCCTGCGGGAACGCGACCCGATGCGTTTTGGTGTTCTAGCTCTTGCGGTACATGGTCACAACGCACGCGCCGCCCAGCCCCAGGTTGTGTTGCAGCGCGATTTCTGCTTCTTCAACCTGTCGGTCCTGCGCCTGCCCTCGCAACTGCCAAACCAGCTCGGCGCATTGCGCCAGTCCGGTTGCGCCCAGCGGATGCCCCTTCGATAACAACCCGCCCGAGGGATTCGTGACATACTTCCCGCCGTACGTATTGTCGCCCCGCCAGATGAAATCCTCGGCACCCCCTTCCGGGCAGAGGCCGAGCGCTTCGTAGGTCAATAGCTCGTTGGCGGTGAAGCAGTCGTGCAGTTCGACCACGTCGACGTCTTCAGGGCCGATGCCCGTCTGCCGGTAGACGGCTTGCGCTGCCTGCTTGGCCATGTCGTAGCCGACCATGTTGATCATGCTCTTCGAGTCGAAGCTCGAAGGGTAATCAGTGGTCATCGCCTGGCCCGCGATGTACACCGCGTGGTCGATGCCATGCCTCCTCGCGAAGTCATCCGAGCACACGATCGCGGCCGCCGCGCCGCAGGTCGGTGGGCAGCACTGGAATCGCGTCAGCGGGTCGAACACTTCGTCCGAGGCGAGCACCTCTTCCACGCTGAGCTTCTTGTTGAAAAGCGCAAAAGGATTCCGGCTGGCGTGATCGCGCGCCTTGGAGGAAATCTTGGCAAACGTCTCGCGTTTCGTGCCGTGCCGCCAGCGGTACTCGCGTCCCGCGCCGCCGAACATTTGTGCGGCGGCCGGCGCCGCGTTGATTCCTTGCACGTCGTTCATCACTTCGGCGTGCTTGCCAACCGGGGGTTCGCGATCGGCGAACTTGGCGCTCAAAGCCCCCTTTTCCATCTTTTCAAAGCCCAACGCCAGCACGCATTCGGCCGCCCCACTCTCGACGGTCTGCCGTGCCAAAAACAGCGCGGTCGAACCGGTGGAACAATTATTGTTGACGTTGAAGACGGGAACGCCGGTCAGGCCCAACTCATACGCCGAGCGCTGTCCGCACGTTGAATCGCCGAAGACATATCCGGCGTAAACCTGCTCGATTTCGTTGTAGCCAATGTTGGCGTCGGCCAGCGCCAGGCGGCCCGCTTCGGCGGCCATCACATAATATTCGGGACTGTCGCCCGGCTTGGCGAACTTCGTCATGCCGACGCCGAGGATATTTGCGCGACCCTTCACGTTTTCGTCTCCCGTTTGCTGCGACTTAAGCGTTTGATGTTCCAACGAGAAAATCCAAATCGTGCGCGAGTCGCACGTTACCGTCGACGCGCAGCCGCCCACGCTGGAACAAATCCTGCGGGCTGGCCGCCCCGGCAGCCAAGGCCACCAGGTCTTCGTCCGTAATGCGGATCACTGCCGACGGTTCTGCGCTATCGCTCTCCGAGACCGCTGGCGATGGACCGCGGAAGTCGATATGCCACGTGGCTTCCGGTTCTTGAACCTTGAAGACCACGACCTGCCCGGCGGCCGCGGGCGGTGGGTAACGTTCCTTCTCGAAGCGCGCGGCTACACGGCGAAAAATCGAGGGCGCTTGCGCGCTCTTTTCACGACGTGGCGCAGAGGTTGTTTCGCCATTGGTCAGGCCCAGCCGCGCGTTCATCGCATCCTGAACCAAAGACGGATCGAGCTTCTTGAAGAATTCCAGCTTTTGCGCCGCGGCCATGTTGCCCGTGATTTTCAGCTTGCCAGACATGAAAAGCTTCATCGAATCGGTCGTGCCCAGGCACATGCCGACAAAATCCTCTTCCGAGCAGGCGAGCGTCGCGTCCGGCTGCGCCGCAGGCGCGGCCGTCACCGAGCCCGGACTGTTCTTCAGGTCCAGCGTCCACACGCTGTCGGGCTTCGAAAGCCGGAATTCCAGCACCACGTTGGCGCGCGATACCACGTCCGGCGTTTGCGAAACGTAAGTTCCGATCGCGCGGAAAACATCCGCGCTGGTGACCGTTGCCGGGCCAGCGGCGGCGGTCATGGATGCAGCAGCTGGTGCGGCGACCGTCGCAGCCACTGGCGTGGGCGCCGACATTGCTTCGCCCAGCTCGACGGCGGCGTTCTTGATCACCACCTTGTCGCGCTCCTTGACCGACGTTTCGAACAAGATGCGCTTGTCCGACTGTTTCCACATCCGCGTCACGAGCGTTTCGCCTGGAAAAACAACGCCTGTAAAGCGCACCTTGATATTGCGGAAGCGGCGCGGATCGCCTTCGCCAAAAGCCTTCAGCACATGGCGCCCGGCATAGCCGAACGTACACAAGCCGTGCAGGATCGGCCGGTCGAAGCCGAAGGCCTTCGCGAACGCGGGGTCGACGTGCAGCGGATTCCAATCGCCGGAAAGGCGATACAGAAGCGCCTGCGAATCGGATGTCTTCTCTTCGATGATCGCGTCAGGCTCGCGGGCCGGCGGAACGTTCACCTCGCCCGACGGCCCGCGCTCGCCTCCCCAGCCGCCGCAGCCGCGCAGGAAGGACGTCATTTCGTTGTACGCGATCTCCTGGCCTGCCTCGTCGAAGCTGCGCACCTCGACGATCGCGATGGCATGCTCGCCTTTGTCGTAAGCATCGCGCAATTTGATCTTGTGCTTGAGCGTGGCATTGATGGGCAGCGGCCGCCGGAGCTCGACGTATTGCTCGCCGTGCAGGATGCGATCGAACCCCACGTTCAAGCCCGGCAGGCTCGCGCCTTCCTTGGCCAACTGCAGCATGGCGTTGGCCGCGGGAAGGGCCGCGTAGGTCGGCAGTGCCTGGAAGTTTTCGCTTCCCTCGTTGAGAAACGTCAGCTCCGCCGGATCGAGAGGATTCGCACCGGCGCCGACGCCCAAGGCGTAGAGTGCCAGGTCACGCTCCGTGTAAGCGGCCTCGTATTCCACGGGCGGTTGCGATGCCGCGGCGTCGAGGTCGATAAATTCATTGCCGCCGCGGCGCGGCTGTGTCATGTGCTCCAAAAGCGCCGCCATCGACGCGGTCACGTCGTTGGGATGCGTAGCCTCTGCAAAATCGCAAATCTTCGACCACTGGTTCGCAATCTGCTCGGGTCGTAGTTCAGCGTCGTGGCGGAAGGCATGCCCCACGGAGCGTTCCCAGCGCAGCCTGGTAATGCATCCGGCCCCCAGCTCGAACAGGCCGCCGCTCTCTTTGCATGATTCGTGGCACAGCCACAGCACCAGCGGTGAGATCAGCTCCGGCTTCAAGCTATCGAACAATTCCTTCGGCAGCACGGATTCTGTCAATCGCGAGGCAGCGACCGGCGCGATTGTGTTCACCAGAACATTCTTGGAGCGCCCCTCGACGGCCAACGTGTTCGACAGGCCGAGCAGCCCGAGTTTCATGGCCGAGTAGTTGGCCTGGCCGAAGTTGCCGTAAATGCCCGCGGCCGAGCTGGTCATAATCACGCGCCCGTATTGCTTCTCGCGCATGATCGGCCAGGCGGCGTGCGTGACGCGGAAAGCCCCGTTCAGGTGTACGCGGTAAATCAGGTCCCAGTCTTCGGCGGTCATTTTGTGGAAACTTGAATCGCGCAAGATGCCGGCGTTGTTCACCACGATGTCGACCGTGCCAAAGGCGTCGAGCGCGGTCTGCACGATGCGCTCGCCCTCCTCGACCGAATCATGATTGGCAACCGCCTCGCCGCCGAGCGCTCGGATCTCGGCCACCACTGCGTCGGCCGGTCCCGCCGAGTGACCGTCGCCGTGGGCGCCCCCGCCCAGGTCGTTGACCACCACTTTGGCGCCCCGAGCGCCGAACATCAGGGCGTGCGAACGTCCTAGGCCGTTACCTGCGCCGGTGACAATGACCACGCGGCCGTCGAATCTCAATTGCTCAGCCATGTTCTTGACCATCCCTTGTGTGTTTTGCAGAAGCCGCCTGCTTAGAATCCCAGCGAGCGGCCGATGACTTCTTTCATGATCTCGTTGGTGCCGGCGAAGATCGTGGCGGCACGCGAGTCGATGTACGCCTTGGCGATCGGGTATTCGAGCATGTAGCCGTATCCACCGTGGAGTTGCAGGCATTGATCGACGACGCGCTTCTGCACGTCAGTCGTCCACCACTTCGCCATGCAGGCCTCGACCGGCGAGATGTTGCCGGCGTTGTGCTCGGTAAGGCAGCGGTCGACGAACACGCGGGCGATTTCGATCTCGGTCTTCATCTCGGCCAGTTTGAAGCGCGAGTTCTGAAACGTCCCGATCGGGCGGCCAAAGGCCTTGCGCTCCATGCAGTAGCGCGTCGTCCACTCGAAGGCGGCCTCGGCCGAGGCCACGGCGCCGACAGCCAAAATCAGGCGCTCTTGCGCCAGGTTTTCCATCAAGTAGTAGAAGCCGTGCCCTTCCTGCCCGAGCAGGTTTTCGCGCGGCACGTGAACATCGTTGAAGAACAGCTCGGCGGTATCCTGGGCGTGCATGCCCATCTTGTTCAGGCGGCGGCCGCGTTCGTAACCCGGCATGCCGCGCTCGATCACAACGAGGGACAATCCCTCGTGCGAACCCTGCTCCTTGGGCGCGGTCTTGACCGCGACGATCACCGCATCGTTCATGATGCCATTAGTGATAAACGTCTTGCTGCCGTTGACGATATATCCGTCGCCGTTCGGCGCGGCCGTGGTTTGAATCGCCGCCAGGTCGCTGCCGGTATTCGGTTCGGTCATGGCGATGGCCCAGATGCAATCGCCCTGCACCATCGGGGGAAACCAGCGTTTCTTTTGTTCTTCGGTGCCGAGGCGCAACAAGTACGGCAGCACGATATCGGTGTGCAGCGGGAAACCCGGCCCTGTCGCGCCGACCCGCGCCAGCTCCTCGGTGACGATGGCGTTGAAGCGAAAGTCGTTGGTGCCAACGCCGCCGTACTCCTCGGGCACGGCCATGCACAGGAATCCGTACTCCCCCGCTTTCTTCCACACATCGCGCGAGACTTCGCCATCCTGCTCCCACTGTTCGTGGTGCGGCACGATGTCTTCCGCGACGAAGCGGCGAAACGAGTCGCGAAACAGGGCGTGCTGTTGCTCGAAAATATTTCGGTTCATGATGCTGTCTGTGCGGCTGATTCGGGCCAATACGCGGCTCGCAATTGCCGCTTGAGGATCTTTCCGGCGCCGCTGATCGGTAGCGGCTCGGTGCGAAATTCGACACTGCGCGGGCATTTGAAGCCCGCGATCAGCGTTCGACAGTGAGAAATAACGTCGTCCTCGGTCAGTTGCTGGCCCGGCTTGAGGTGCAAGATCGCGTGGACCTGCTCGCCCCATTTCTCGTGGGGAATACCGACCACGGCGCACATGGCGACCGCGCTGTGTTTGCAAATGGCATTTTCGACTTCGGCGGAATAGACGTTCTCGCCACCGGTGATGATCATGTCCTTGATCCGGTCGACGACGTACAAAAAGCCGTCTTCGTCCATGTAGCCGGCGTCGCCGGTGTGCATCCAGCCGCCGCGCAACGTCTCGGCGGTTAACTCCGGCTGGTTCCAATAGCCCTTCATTACGCCGGGCCCGCGCACCAGAATCTGGCCGACGGTGCCGCGCGGGACTTCGCGGTCGTCGGGATCGGCAACTTTCACGTCGGCGATCTGAGCGGCCCGGCCCGCCGAGCGCAGCTTCGACACGTAGGGCCCGGAAAGTGCGTGATGCTTCGCCTCGAGCACAGTCGCCACAGGCGCCAGTTCGGTCATCCCGTAGGCCTGGGTGAAGCTCACCGACGGCATGACCCGCAGCGCCTGCTCGATCATGGCGCTGGGCATGGGCGAGGCGCCATAAGTAATCATGTTCAGGCTTGATAGGTCGTGGACTGCGGGATTGAACTCGGCCAGCACCATTCCCAGCATCGTGGGAACCAGCAACGTGACCGTCACCCGCTCTTCGCTAATCACGCGCAGCACGTCGGCGGGATCAAACTTCGGAATCACGACATGCGCGCCCGGCGCACTGGTGATGCCGACCATCATGGCAATATCGGCCAGGTGAAACATCGGTGCCGCGTGCAGATAAACCGAATCCTCGCCGTCCGGCAGGCGCTGCAGTGAGGCGATGGCGTTGATACTCATGTTGGCGTGCGTCAGGGTGACGCCCTTCGGCTCGCCGGTCGTCCCGCCCGTGTAATAGATGCCCGCCACGTCGTCCCCGTCGCGCATCGCGTCGTCGATCGGCGCGGCCTTGGCCAGCAGCTCTTCGTAAGAGAGAACATCCGCCGGCGGCGGTGCGTCCCCCATCGAGATGATGTGCTTTAGCTCAGGCGCCAACTGCTTGAAGAGGGCCAGCGACACGCCCATCTGCTCGGCCAGTTGCAGGACAGGATCGTCGACCAGCAGGACTTCCGCCCCCGAGTCGCGCAGCATCTGCACCAATTCCGGCGGCGCCGAGCGCACGTTGAGCGGCACCGAGATGCAACCCGCCCACCACGTGCCGTATATCGTTTCGATATACCGGTCACTGTTCAGCGCGAGGATCGCCACGCGGGAGTTCGTCCGCAGGCCGAGCCGCATAAGCGTACCCGCGAACCGGGCAATACGATTTTCGAACTCCGCCCAGGTGCGGCGTCGCGCGCCGAAAATCGTGGCTGGGCTTGCCGCGCGTAATTGGACCGCCCGACGAATCGCTCGAGTGAGTTGCATAGCCGACCTAATCCTCTTTGCCGGTGCCCCGACGTTCCTCGAGCACCGCGCTCATCAAACGCTCCCAAAGCTTGAGAGCCTGGCGGCGATGCCGATCGTCGTCTTTCACGATTTTTTGCAAGGCCATCCCGCGCATCATGTGCACCGTCAGGTGCATCATCAGCTCGAAATCGGGATGATCGACGTAACCCGCATAAAGCTCGCGTAGCAGTTGCGAGCTGGCCTGTGCGAACTCTTTCTCGATGGGCCATAGCGCCGTGTGCAGCTCACGATCGGTCCGCGAGGCGACGATCAAATCCAAGACCGCCATGAACAAGGAATTCGACGAATAGGACCACACCAGCTCGGTCATCTGCGGAATGCCCCGCTTGCCGGCCGGCAACGCCGCGGCTTCGCGACGCAGATCGGCGAGCCGACGATCGGCCAGGTGGCGAATGGCGCTTGTGACCAGCTCGACCTTCGACGGAAAATGATGCAGTTGCGCCCCGCGCGAGACCCCCGCGCGGTCCGCCACGTCGGTCGTGGTCATACGGGCGTAGCCCAGTTCCACCAGGCACTCGATCGCGGCGTCGAGGAGCTTTTCGCGCGTCGCGGCACTGCGTTCTTCTTGCGTCCGACGAGGGCGCTTTGAAGACATTTGGGTAGCGCGACGTGTGGTTTGTGCCATGGAAGAATCCGCCTTGGACGAAAGAAACAATCTATCCTGTTTGTATTTTGGAGCAAGCGTTTTCGCGACATTGGGACGCCGACTTTGGCGACCATGAAGTCCTGCTTCGCCTTCGGCCCCACGCAAAGCGGAGATCCATCGGAACGGCTGGCGTCCGTGCAGCTCAGTTCCGCCGATAAAGGCCGTCCCCAAGCCGATCGGCGATAGACAGCAAGTGGCCGAGCGTTTTGGTGCGCCGCCAGGCACCCAGAAAGCAAAAAGCCAGAACGACTTTGTCGTCCTGGCTTTGCGTTAATCCTGACAAGTTCTCAGCGAGGGCGACGGGACTCGAACCCGCAACCACCGGATCGACAGTCCGGTACTCTAACCAATTGAGCTACGCCCCCGAGGGCTGAAACGGTGAATTATAGCCCCGCCGGGACCCCTCGCAAGCGGTCCGCAGCCGGCGCCGGGGGCAGATCGACAGACCACGAGAACGCCCGCGAGCGCGACCGGCGCCCATTTCGAGATACCGACTTGCCGATCCGCCCAGGACCGGCGTCCTGTCGTGCCGAAAATACCGTCGGCGAGGGCGGCGCACCCGAAATGATGGCCTACGCTTTCCTCGGGCGCAACCCCGCGCGTAGAGGGCCACGGAGAGTTCGTCGCATGCACATGATTTCGCGGTATTTCAACGTCACGCTGCATTACTTCGATCGCCTCAACAGCCATCAATGGATCTGGCTCTTGATCGGCATCGTGCTGTTGGGCCTCTATTGCATGCGCGGTTTCGGCTCGCGCGCGAAGTACTAAGAGCGACGGGACGCTTTGAGCCGGCAGCCGTTCAAGGAGAAGACCTTTGCCACGGAGGTCGCAGTGGAGACAGAGAAGCGATTAGGAAATCGCCAACGAAATCCTGCCTCGGTGAACTCTGTGTGCTCGGTGGCTAATCCCTGCAACAGCAAAGCAAAAGAGCTTTACAGCACTTCCCGGCCCCCGGCGCGCATCTGGTTCGATAGGGCGCGGCTGCGGCGAGCAATCCTGCGCCAGAACCATTTCCAGGTGTGCTTCTCCAACGGCGCGACAGAGACGTAGGCACGCAAAAACCGCAGTCGGTCGGTACGCGTGACCCAGGGATGCGCTTCCATGCTCGTGGCCAGCCGCGCCAGATTGCGTGCGCGGCGCCGCTCGGTGAGCGAGCGCACGATACGTACACCGTCGAGATCGATCAAATAAGCGGTCAGCTTTCCCGCCCGCTCGGCCAACATGAGATTCTGTGCTTTCAAGTCGCGATGATCGACGTTCCAGGCGTGCATGCGTCCCAACATGCGCGCAAGCACGACCGTGGCGTGACGCGCCGCGTGCCGCCGATCGACCGGCGATAGCGCGGCCACGCGCGCCGCGAAATCGTGCAAATGATCCCCGTCGACCCATTCGGTGGCCAGGTAGCTTTCCCAGCGGGGTCCACCGGTGCGCGGCTCGACAACCAATAGCGGCCTGGCCGTGTCGATGCCGCGCTCGCGCAGCGCGTGCCCCAGGTGCCAGGCCCGCAACGCCCGGCTGCGCCGAAAGAACGCCAGAATGGCCTTTCGCCACAGCCGATAGCACGATCGCTTGTAAGCGGCGGGCGTAGGCCGTCCTTCGAGCAGCATCGTGGCCTTCACCACCTGGCTCGCTGAACAAACTTTGATCATCTGCGCATCAGGAGCCGCGAAGGGAGCGTCGGGCTGCTGCATCAAGGCCACGAGGTCGCCCCGCGCCAGATCGCGCACGGCATACCCTACGGCCTTCGATGTTTTGACGCGCGTGTAATCACGGTTCGAACGCAGGCAGCGCTTGTCGCGCTCGCTGAAGATTCGCCGCGCGTGGGCCCGGCTGCGGCGGACGATTTCATTGCCGGCGGCCACCGGATCGGCCAGCGTCAGCTCCGGTCGGGCGGCCAGGTAGGCTTCCCAGAATCTCCAGCGCTCGCTGCGCGATGAGCGGTCGAGCCATGCCGCGGCGAACATCGCCAGGCTATCGCGACTGTGCGTCCAGCCCAGCGGCGACGAAAACCACATCTTGGGCAGATCGATCAGGTGCAGTTCGGGCAGTGCGCTCGCCGATTCATCCGGACTGAGCGTGTTCAAGCCGACCAGGATATTGCCCCGATGGAAATCGGTGTGATAGACGCCGGCGCGATGAGCCGCGGCGCACAGCTTCGCCAAGGCGAGCGTGATCCGCGGCCGCAGCCGCGCCTGGTCTTGCGGGGCAAGCTTGGGCAGGCACTCATCGGCATAGCGCTCCAGAGTACAAGAATCGGGGATGGCCTCGCTGACAAAGTAGCTGTCACGCACCAATCCGCGGCGGGAGTGTTCGCCCAAGGCGATCGGCGTCACGGTCGGCACCTGGCGGCGGCGGACCTCCAGCGCATTGCGCCATTCACGCCGGGCAGCGCTGCCACGCAATAAGTGCGTCAGTGCGTTCAAGAACGCCAGCACACGATAGTGCTTGAGGAAGAACGACCGCTGCGGCAGGTCGACGCGGTAGACCGTCCGGTGCGAAGCATGCTTGACGACGTGGACGCGCCCTTCGGCCAGCCACTCATCCAAGCGCAACCCCTGTGGGCCGATGAGCAACGTTCGCCAGGCCGTTGAGACGCTCCAGCGCACGCCGTCGGTCGTTCCCGGCGCCAGCGTTACGCCGGGGGGCTCGTCGAGCAGCGCGTTTTCGACCAGTTGTGATCCTTCCATGAATCACCGGGCACGGATCGTCGGAGCGAAAGTGGCAAAACAGCGCAAGCCGTGGCGTTAGTACACCCCGGCCGCGGGATTGTACCCGAAAGCGTCACCTTGGCGCAGATCAGCCTCGGCCAGTTCGCTGTGGCCCAGTCTCTCGTGAACCAGCCCCCGATGATGGTACATCACTGCCATCGCGTTTTCGTGCCGACGAATGGCCCGAGCTAGCACCCGGCCCCGGTGGGGATGATTCGCCAGGAACATCCCCGTCGGCACTTGCTGCTCGGCGATTTCCAGGGCCCGATCAAGGTCCTTCAGCGCCTCACCATCCTCGCCTCGCAGGTAATAGATGTATCCGCGCGTATCCAGGTAATGAGCGTTGTCCGGCTCCATTTCGAGCGCCTGCTGAATGTCGGCCAGAGCTTCGTCGAGCTCCCGGTTGGCGATAGCCCGGATGTACGCGCGTGAGTTGAGCAGATGGGGCGCGGCACGATACATTCTCACCGCTTCGTTGATATCGCGAATCGCGTCGTCATGGCGTTCCATGCGCTGCAAGCACATGGAGCGTAGCTCGAAGGCATCGCTCGACGTCGGCGCCAGGCTGATGACTCGATTAAAGTCGGCCAGGCTGCCCTCAAGATCCCCCTTTTCCAGTCGCACCGTGCCTCGGAAGGCATAGATCTGAGCCGATTTATCGGTCCATGCCAGGGCCCGATCGAGATCGCGCAGGGCACCGTCCAGATCGTCGGCGGCCTGCTTCTGGAACGCATGCCCAGCCAGCCATTCCGCCACGCGGCGGCTGATCGGTTCGCCCAGCTCGGCGCGGACGATGGCCATCGTGCCAGCCCCGAGGGCCAACAGTATGAGCAAGAGACGCAGCGTGAAGGTGCCGCGCGGCGTGCGCCGTGGCGCTTCGGGCGACTCGGCAGCCTGCAAAGGGCCGAGGGTGGGCGGAATGGGAAACCCATGAGCATCCAGGCGAACGTCGGAAGGATTCATCGCTGTCGACCTGTGGAGAACGCCGCCCGATTACCGCTCTCGAAGCGTGGCAGAATCAATTCAAGTGGGGCCAATCAACTTTACAGTATCCCTGCCGACGGCGGCCGGCAAGTCACGACCGGCCGGCGCGGCCGCAGAGCCGCCGCCGGGAGGCGACAGGCGCCGAAAAGACGCTGCACGCTGCCCACGCACTCTGCGGTCGTGCGGATTTGGGTGCCTTGCCGGCTTGTACCGTTTGACTAAACTGCCAGTTCCTTGGCGATCAAACGGCCCCCGAGGCCCGGATGCCATGCCCCCGGCGGACATTTTGTCCGCTCACCGTTTGGCTGCTTGTGCATCCCGAATTTTCCAGAGAAGCAGCACTTTCTGCTATGTCCCAAAAAGTAGTTCCCTCAGGCGCGATCGAAGTTCTGCGTCCTGATTTTCCCCGCGGCGAATTCCGCGCGGTGATGTTCGACTTCGACGGCACGCTGTCGCTGATTCGCCGCAACTGGCAGGCCGTGATGATCCCCATGATGGTCGACGTGCTGGCCGAGATCGGCACCGGCGAAACGCGCGAGCAATTGCACGAGCACGTCGAAGAGTTCGTCATGCGGCTCAACGGCAAGCAAACCATCTACCAGATGATTCAGTTGGCCGACGAAGTGAAGGCCCGCGGGGCCTCGCCGCGCGATCCGCTGCATTACAAAAATCAATATCACGACCTGCTGTGGGAACAAGTCGGCGGACGCGTCGAGGCCTTGCGTGAAAAGCGCGTGGCCCCTGACGAGATGACCGTGCCCGGCTCGCGACGCTTGCTCGAGCAGTTACGCGATCGTGGGCTGACCTTGTACCTGGCCTCGGGCACCGATCTGAAATACGTCCGCGACGAGGTGGCCGTCCTGGGGCTTTCCGAATTCTTCGGCGAGCATATTTACGGCGCGCTCGACGATTATCGCAATTTCTCCAAGGCCATGATCATCGAGCGCATCATCAAGGATATGAACGTCGGCGCGCATCAGCTACTGGCGTTCGGTGATGGCTTCGTCGAGATCGAGGAAACGCGCCGCGCCGGTGGCGTGGCCGTGGGCGTGGCCAGCGATGAAGAAACACGCCAGGGCATCAATGCCTGGAAACGCGAGCGGCTGATCCGCGCCGGCGCCGACATCATCATCGGCGACTATCGCCAGCAAGACGAGCTCTTGGCGCTCTTGGGCTTGTAAATGAAAACCGCGCCGCTCGTTTCGCTGGCACGTCTCGAATCCCTGCTGGCCGCGCTCCCCAAGTTGACGATCGGCCTGGTCGGAGACCTGTTTCTCGATCGCTATCTCGAAATCGATCCCGAGATGAGCGAGCTGTCGATCGAAACCGGTCTGGAGGCCTACCAGGTCACGCGCATTCGCAACAGCCCCGGCGCGCTCGGCACCGTCATGAACAACCTGGCGGCGCTCGGCGTCGGGCGCCTCGTCCCGGTGACCGTGCTGGGCGACGATGGGCAGGCGTACGACCTGCTGCAAGAACTCGACCGCATGCCGGTCGATGCGAGCCACGTCATCCGCGACCCTGGCCGATTGACCCCCACATACACCAAGCCGATGCGCCGCGGCGAGGGGGGCGTCTGGCACGAGTTGAATCGCATCGATTTGCGCAACAAAGCCGCGCTGGCCGAAAAGACGCAAGCCCGGCTGTGCGAGATGCTGGCCGACGTGTTCGCCGCGACGGACGGCCTGATCGTGCTCGATCAGGTCAACGAAGAGGGCTGGGGCGTGATCACGCCGGCCGTGCGCCAGCACCTGGCCGCCTTGGCCGAAAAGCACCCCGAACGACTGATGTTCGTCGACAGCCGGGCGCAAATTGCGAAGTTTCGCCGCGGCACGCTCAAGCCCAATGTCCACGAGTGCCTGGCGGCGCTGGGTCGCAAAGCAACCGGCGCCGCGGATGAACCCGAGGCCGCGGCACGCGATTTTGCACGGCTGACCGGCTGCCCTCTCTATTGCACGGTCGGCGAACGGGGCATCCTGGTCGCCGACCCGCGGGAGGCGCCGGTGCTGGCACCGGGCTATCCCGTTGCCGGCCCGGTCGACATTGTCGGAGCCGGCGACAGCGCCACGGCCGGAATCGTGTCGGCCCTGCTGGCCGGCGCCAGCCGGCTGGAAGCCGCGGCGGTGGGAAATCTTGTGGCGTCGATCACCGTGCAACAGTTGGGCACAACCGGCACCGCCAGCCCCGTTCAGGTCCGCGACCGCTGGAATGTAGTGCATACTTGATTCGCGACGCCGCCGCGGCACAAGCGGGAAATCGCCCAGCTTTGCACCCTGGTCGGGACGTAACACCGGGCCCCGCCTACGTAAGCGCGCCGCACAGCTTTACCGTACCTGGGCGGCCCTCGTTGACGACTTGTCCGGGGAGTCCTACCATCGTCCGATAGGGAAGACATGTCGGGCAGCGGCCGCGAGATGCCGCGGCAATCCGAAGCGCATCTGTCACCTCAGCAGTGAAAGGGGGATTTGGCGATGCCATTGTTCGAAGTGGAAACCGAGTCGCATATCATCATTACCTGGGCAAACGACCAGGACGCGGCCGCCGCCGTCGTCCACGACGCCTATCCGAGCGAAAAAGTCTTGCGATTGACGAAGCGCCCCCGCGATACCTGGGTCATTTCCAAAAGCGCGCTGGGTATACCGCACTCGGGCGCGGATCTTTGCCATACGGCCCGCGATTGCCTGTCCAAGGCCGCCGGCGACAAAGTCCACGCCATCCGCCTCTATATGCACGAAACCGGTTCCGACCTGGAACGAGCCCGCAAGGTCATCGAATCGAACATGGTGATGGGCTGGTAGTGGGGGCGTAGCGACCTCCACTTGCCGCGGCCCGGGGCGACTGTCCCCGTCCCAAAGAAAGTCGAAGGGCGAAAGCCGGGAGCGCCGTCCGCTGGTGGCTCGGCATTCGCCCTTCGTTGTTCAACCGATCGCTGCTTCGCGACGCTAAGGCGGCTCAGGCCGAAGAGTCCAGAGCATCGCCCGCGCCCTGTTCATCGGGGAAAAACAAATCCCCGTCGCTAATGTCCGGGATGCCTACGACGAGCACGCGCATCCGCCCCTTGGCGCCATGCACGACCCCCGGGGGAATGTGTACGAGCGATCCCTTGCGGACCGGATGCTCGACGCCGTCCAGCCGGACGGTCCCCTCTCCATCCAGCACGTAATACAGCTCGGTCGCCACGCGATGGTAATGCTCGCGCGCGCCGTCGATATCGACGGCATGGGCCCACGCCGCGACATTCTCGTCTTGCCGGCTGACGAGCAAATGGCGCCATCCGCACGTGCTGCGCTCGCGCGGGGCTTCACCTTCGTGGCGGATCAAGAGCGATGTCGAGTCCGAGGGAACGCGTGCCATAGGAGGAGAATCCAGGAAGGGGTGACGCACTATTTGCTCTCAAGGATACCAGAGCCGGAGAATTCTTCTTGACGCGCCCGCCGATTCTGTTAATCTCCATCGACGTACGTCGCATCGACGTATATGGAGGAGAAACACGGATGCGTCGCAAAACAATGCACGGACTGGGGGACCTTCAGGCCAAGGTCATGGAACTGGTCTGGAAACGTGGCGAGGCCACGGTGGCCGAAGTGGCCGAGCATTTGGGCCGGCGGCGGCCGATCACTTACACCACCGTGCTCGTGGCCATGCAAAAGCTCGAAAAGAAGGGGTGGCTCAAGCACCGCTCGGCGGGCCGGGCCTATGTCTATCAGCCTGCGCGCTCGCGCGAGGATGCCCAGGCCGGTCTGATCACCGAAATGCTCGAAGCCGTTTTCGACGGCGATCCCAAATTGCTCGTCGCGCAATTGCTCGACGCCCGGCCGTGGTCGGGCGAGGAACTATCCGAATTGCGGCAACTGATCGAAACGCGTCGCAAGGAGAAACGCCATGGGTGAGTGGTGGAACTATGTGCCGACAAGCGGATGGCAACGATTCGCCATCGATGCGGCCTGGCAAAGCACGCTGGTATGTGTTTTGGCACTGTCGCTGGTTCGCCTGGTGCGTTTGAGACCCACGACGCGCGCCGCCGTGCTATTGGCGGCGACGATCCTTTGTGTCGTCGCTCCTGTAAGTTCCTACGCTGCGCGCTCCTCGGGTTGGGGAATGTTCGCTCCCGCGATCGAAGCCACGGAACGAGGGAACGAAGACCTTGGCATCGTGCTCAAAGCGCCCGCAGGTACACCGCAGGTGGTCCTGCATAATGCCGCGATCGGCAGGCCCGCTGAAATCCCACAACCCAAGATCGAATGGCCGGCAACGGGCTGGCGCGTTCTTGCCGTTCTCTGGCCTTTGGCATCGCTCGGGCTGGCCTGGCGATTGCTACGTAGCGCGCGAGCCCTGCAACGTGCGTGCTGGCAAGCAAGTCCTTGCGAAGATGAGGAGATTCGTGCGGCACTCCACCAGGCGTCGCGCACGCTGGGTGTTGACGCGCCCGAATTGCTCGTCAGCTCGGCCGTCGATTCGCCGGCGCTCGTGCTGTGGGGCCGGCCGCGGCTGTTGCTGCCAGCTCTGAAGGAACCACGGAACGACTGGCTCGCGATCTTTTATCACGAGCTGGCGCACCTGGCACGGCGCGACGGCCGTAGCCGGCTGGCGGTCGAAGCGGTGGCGATCATGCTCCCCTGGCAATCGCTCCTGTGGTTCGTGCGTCGCGATTTCCGCGCTGCTTGCGAAGAAGCGTGCGACGACTGGGCAATCGCGGCCGGCGCCGATCCGGTGGAATTCGCTTCGCTATTGCTCGACTTCGTGCCGCAAGCGCGACCGAGTTTGGCGCTCGGCATGGCCGAAAGCGTATCGGCGGCGCGGGCCCGCATCATGCGGCTTTTGGCCATGCAAGGCACGCCACGTCCACGACTCGGAAAGTTCCTGGGCCTGGCCGGCTGGGTCGTGGCGGGCGCGCTAGCCGTGGTGTTGGCCCTGCTGCAGTCCGGTCGGTTGCCCTGGCAGGGTGCGGATGAGCCTCCTTGGGGAAACACGCCCGTGTCCCTGGCTGCCGCCGAGGCCCGTTCTCCCTCGGAACGGCAGTCGCTGGGGCCTTACCGCGTCGAAGCTCCGGATGTATTGCTCATCGACGCGGTGAAGATCGTTCCCAAGCCTCCGTACAAAATCGAACCGCTCGATACGCTCGAGATCTTCGTGATTAACACGGTGCCCGATCAAAATATTGCTGGGCCCTATCCCGTCGAAGCCGATGGCACGATCATGCTGGGACCGGCCTACGGCGGCGTCAAAGTTTCAGGACTGTCGATCAGCGAGGCACGAGACACCATCAAGGAGCACCTGGAACAGATTATCCAAGCGCCTGAGGTGTCGGTGAGCCTGGCCGAATCGGCCGGTCAGCAGCAGATCGAAGGCGAACATTTGATCGGGCCCGATGGCACCGTCAACCTGGGAACGTACGGCTCGGTATTCGTCGCCGGCATGACGCTCGTAGAAGTGCGGAAGACGATCGAAGCACATCTGTTGACGTATTTGGACAATCCCAAGGTCTCGGTCGATGTCTTCAAATACAACAGCAAGTTCTTCTACATCGTGTGGGAACACGACGGAACGGACCACATCCAACGCGTTCCATATTCGGGAAATGAAACCGTCCTGGATGCGATCGCGCAGATCAGCAAGGACATGCGCCTGACGCCGAATACGCGAATATGGATCGCGCGGCCCGCTTCGGCCGATGGCCAGAAAGCGGCTTACGTTTTACCCGTCGATTGGCGCGAACTCTATCGCGGCGAATCGAATCGCACGAACTTCTGGCTCGAGCCGGGAGACCGGGTTTTCGTGCTGGAAAACTGACGACACCCTCGGACGGATCGTCGCCAGAGCAACTGACGTCGAAGCCGAAGCCGCGCATGGCTGGGTACGCGTTGTCGCTTTCAGCCAATTGCTTGGCGGGCCGAGCCAATATCTGTCGGCTCGGGAAAGACTGTCCCGGTCGTTCGCCTCACGACAGGCGAACGGCGAAATCGGCATCATTTCGCTGAATGACGTCTGACCTGCGGGCCTTTGAGCGCGCAGTGAAACAGCGACTGCTGCAGGATAGTTCGCAGCAAGGGTTCGTTAACTGCCGGCGCGCTTCAACACGCCGCCCTGTCGACGGGTATCGGTCGACTAGTAGCGACCGCGGCCACCACCGCCGCCGCCGCGACCGTAACCGCCGCCACCACCGCGATCCTCGCGCGGCTTGGCTTCGTTCACTGTCAACGGACGACCGCCGTGATCCTGACCGTTCAGGCCGGTGATCGCGGCCTGGGCATCCTTGTCGGAACCCATTTCGACGAACCCGAATCCCTTGCTCCGCCCCGTTTCACGATCCTCGATGACCTGCGCGCTTTGCACTTGTCCGTACTGGGAAAACATTTGCTCGAGATCCGAGCTGCTGACCGAGTAGGGCAGGTTCCCTACATACAACTTCTTGCCCACCATTCATCTCCTCTGCGAGGGCGTTCTGACCCGTATTTCGTGACGCGGGTCACTTGACTGACAGGGGCCCTAGTGCTGTGGCCCTAACTTGGAATGGTGATCGAGGTCACGGACAGATCAGCGAATCGCGCGTTTCGTACCTGACTCTCGACGAACCAAACAAGCGCTAAATATACCAAGAACAATGGCCAGGCAATACTACGCCCCAAAAAATGCGACCTGCGCTGGAAGGCCGGGAATTCGCGATTTCCGCGATGCCAATAGGTCCGATCGGCCGCTATCTGCCGGCCGAAGATCCGGGTGTGCCGAGAATGGCCTGCGGGTCGGTGAGGTGCAGGTAATGACCGTGATCGGCCGTGAGTATGACCGCGGTTTCGTCCCAGCAGCGGTGCTCGTCGACCCAATCGACCACGGCCCGAAAGGCCCGATCGCCGTGCAAAACGGCCCCGATCGAGTTGTCCACGTTGTCGTCGTGATTGGCCCAGTCGACCTCGCCGGCCTCGATCATCAGCCAGAAACCGTTTTTATTCGTCGACAGCACGGTGAGAGCCGCCCGCGCCATGTCGGCGAGCGTAGGGTTCTCGCTCAGATCCTGCGGCGAATAGACCTCGGCCAGCCGGCGCACGCCGATCGCGGGGTCGTACTTTCCGTCGGCCGTGGCGAACGGCAGGTGCCCCGTCTTGGCACCGTAGAAACCAAACAGACGTTTACCGTCCGTGGCGGCCGACTGCGCGGCCGCGGCCAATGAACCCTGGCCGCTTTTACCAACTTCACGCTGGGCGACGACATACTTGCCCCCGTGCTCCGCGTCGATCGCGTTCAGATCGGCGGCCGCGATGTACTTATTGCCCGGCACGAAGTTGTTCCCTTGCTTAAGATCTTCCTCGGCGTTTTCGCCCCAACCGGCACCGAGCAAAACATCGACGCCCGGCAGCGGGCTAGAACGATGCGCAATCGAGGGCAAGCCGAGCAAATCGCGGGTTAGATCCTGAAAGTCATCACGCGAGACGTTGTGCGCGTAAGCGCAGGCCGGCGTGGCGTGACTGATCGGCACGCTGGTCACGACGCCAATCGAATACCCCTTGGCCTGGAACTCGTGCGCAACGGGCGCCACCTGCCGCCCTGCGGGATCGATATTGATCGACACGTTGTAGGTCTTGATGCCGGCGCAAAGGCTCGTGGCCGACGCCGCCGAATCGGTCACCGCGTGCGGACAAACGCGCGACTTACCGATCAAGTAACTGGGGTCATCGCCGGGCGTCCAAGGATTGGGACCGCCGTGTGTCGAGTTGTAACCCCCGTAGATGCGCGGGCCTTTGTCCAACACCAATTGCGCGTTCACGTCGATATCCGAGGCATCGCTGGCGGGCGACGAGACGAAATATCCAAAGTCGGTCGCCACGCCGCGATAATCCTGAAAGTGCAGTCCGGTGCCGCGGCCCGACGTATAACCCACCTTGCCCGCGCCGTAGATCGCGGCTGCTTGCGTCGTTTGCCAATCCATCCCGTCGAAGACGATCAGCACTACGTACTTTTTGCCCCCAGCCAGTGCCGCGCGTTGCAACCTGGCAATATCCGTCTGGTCGAAGTATTCGGCCTGCGGGTTCAGCGTCTCGTCAGGCATTCGACCATAGAGCTGCTTCAGTCGTTCGGCGTCGCGATAGATGCTGCGCTCGCCTTTGACCGACGCGAGATCCATGCCGAACGTGTAGACAGGAATCAACCGGTTCGAGTGATTCGTCCACCCGGTGTACTTCGCCGGGTCGGGCCCCCAGTAGGCCCAGGGTGCGACGCCAGCCGTGATGGCTCGGGCTTGCAAATCTTTGACCAGGTCTTCGGCGCCAGCTCGCGGCATCGCAGAGGCGGCGAGCAAAAACGCGAGGACCAGTGAAATCGGACGAGGGGTCATGGCCATGATGTAAAACTCGGGAACGACGCAGGCGGGGCACCGCGGGCGGTATTGATTGCGGACGAACAATCGGCGAACTGCTCAGTTTAACTCATCGCTTATCGGACCGCGATGCCTGACAAGCGAGGCGGACAACCGGGCTTTGCGCGCCCTTGCCACCGGCAGCCGCCGGCCGAAAAATGACGCCGCACGATGCCGCATGGACCGTTGCCACTACTCGCACAGGAGACACCCACACCGTGGAAGCTACTTCACCTGCCCGCGTGATCGCGCAGATGCTCAATGGCCAGGTGCTGACGCAAGCGTTGTACGTGACGGCTCGCCTGGAACTTGCAGACCGGGTGGCCACGCGACCGCAAACGGCCGAGGAGCTGGCCCCCGTAACGGGTACGCATGCACCGTCGCTCTACCGGCTGCTGCGAACCTTGGCCAGCCTGGGCGTGTTTCGCGAAGACGAACAGCACAAATTTCATCTGACGCCGCTGGCTGATTGTCTGCGCAAGGACGCCGAAGATTCGCAATGGGCTTTTGCGATGATGATCGGCGACGAACCCTCGCGCGCCTGGGGCAACTTGCTGTACAGCGTGCAGACGGGTGGATGCGCCTTCGAAAAAACGTTCGGCGAACCGCTCTTCAACTTTCTCGGCAAGCATCCGGAGAAGGCCCGCATCTTCGACGCAGCCATGACCAGCGTTCACGGCCAGGAAAGCAAGGCCATGCTCGACGTCTATGACCTGTCGGACGTCGGCACGTTCATCGACGTCGGTGGCGGCAACGGAAAGACTTTGATCAGCGTGCTGACGCGCTATCCGAAAATGCAGGGCATACTCTTCGACCTGCCGCACGTCGTGCAAGCGGCGGAAGCGAATTTTCGCACTGCCAAGGTTCACGACCGCGCGAAGCTCGTCGGCGGCAGTTTCTTCGAATCGATTCCCACCGGTGGCGACGCCTACCTGCTGCGGCATATCATTCACGACTGGTACGACGAACAGTCGACGCAAATTCTGGCTAACGTTCGTCGCGCGATGCACGACAAGGCGCGGCTGCTGGTGGTCGAAAGCGTGATCCTGCCGGGCAATGAACCGTCGGTGGGCAAGATGCTCGACCTGGCCATGATGGTCTTGCCCGGTGGCATGGAGCGGACCGAAGAGCAATATCGCACGCTGTTCGCGAAAGTGGGGCTGCGGCTCGAACGGATCGTGCCCACCGCCGCGGACGTGAGCGTGATCGAAGCGCGGCCCGTTTAATGCTGCCGAATTTTTCGTGCCAATTCGGGTGGCACGGCTGGCTTGCCCAACCGTGCGCTAATGGACAACAAACCGCACTCCACACTACGCCGGCACGGTTTCCAGAATCCGCAACTGGTCACCGACGTGAATCTCGCCCCCCTGGCTCAAGGGGCTGAGCCGGGTGTTCACCGTCAAGCGATAATAGTGATCGAATCGCTCGGTGATGGTCCACGGCGGCAGCGTCGCCTCGCGGTGTTCCGCGAACAGCTTCGCAAATCGCGGATAGATCACGCCCGTCTGCGGATGCCGTGTAGGCACAGGGCAGCGAGCGCAAGCCGTCGTCCCTTCGAAAATCACAGCGCCGATCGAGAAGCGCACGACGCGACTCCGATCGGCCACGAGGCGATCCTCGCAAAAGGGCGCGTCCCCGGCGAATTCCAAATTCGCGCGGAACCGGCAACGCACCTCGTCGACCGTGAACCCCGGATACCAACGGGTAACTTCGCCGATCGTCTCGCGGCTGACGATCGTGGGCCCAGGCGAATCGGTATCGTCAGGGAAGCCGCCGCGCAGGTTTTCGACGACAAGGACCTTTTCGCCGAAAAACTCGCCCAGCCAGGCGGCCAGGCCTTCGGCATCGGCCGGAAGCGCAAACTCCGCTTGCCGGCCGTCGCGCTCCGACAGGAGATGCACGCGGCTTGCCTGTCTGTCGAACTTGGCTCGCAACAGATGAACGGCCGCCGTCGCCTTGCCATTGATCCACTCGCCGCGCGCGTTTCGCAGGCAAAAACGCCGATCGTTCGCCAGCGCGCCATTGGAGAGGATCGTAGCGGCCTCGAGTTCGACCCCGTCCAACGACTTGATCGGATAGATCACGATTCGCGACAGTCGGTATGTCACATTCGGATCCTGTCTCCGCCAATTGAAACGGACCTGATGTCGGCCACGATCAAAACATCGTGTAGATGAACGGTGCGGCGCCGGTGCCCGCCAACAGCACCAGAATGCCGACCAGCCCGATTACGATCAAAATCGGCAGCAGCCACCACTTTTTGTTTTGGCCGAGAAAGTACAGAAACTCGGCGACCAATCCGCTGCGCTCCTGCCCCTTGAGTTCATCGAATGATTTTTTCGGTTCGGTCATCGGTGCATTAATTTTGTGGAAGAGGCGCTGAGTCGCCCGGCGATCATGCCGCCGTGGATCACGATTGGCGGAAATAGCTTTCCGGTCCGGTCGGGCGCGTTTTCGGCTGCCAGTACGATTTGGCTTTCCGATCGATGCGGCGATCAAGCGCGTCGCGCCCCATTAGCCGAAAGATCATACTCACCGGCAGGAATAATCCAAAGTAAATGACCGCGAGCACAACCTCGCCCACCACCAGGCCAATGGGTAGCGCCAAGAGCGTCGCCCCGACGAAGGGCCAGCGCAGCGTCTGCGGTCGCACAAACGCCAACACCGCCGCCAGCGCGCCCAAGGCAGCCAGAGCTCCAATGACCGTCGCCTGGGTGCGCGTCGCCTCGGCGGGCCAGGGCTTGCCCGTGAACAGCCAGCCGGCCAAGGGCAACGCCACGAGCGCCATCACGCCGAACTGGCGCAACTGCCGGCCCGTGGGCTTCCAGTTGACGTCGACCAATGCCATCGCGAGACCGTTTCCTTGTTAATCCAATTGAAACTGCGCCAAATGCCGGGCCCGATCTTCCTGGGCGACCTGCGGCTGGTCCTCACGAAGAATAATCTGCCGTCCCATGACCAGTACATCCATATCGGTCATCAGCAAGCAACGGTAAGCATCGTCCGGCGTACAGACGATCGGCTCGCTGCGCACGTTGAAGCTGGTATTGATCAACACGGGGCAGCCCGTCTTCTCGTAAAAGCGCGTCAGCAACTGATGAAATAACGGATTCCGCACGCTGTCGATCGTTTGCACGCGGGCCGAATAATCCACGTGCGTGATCGCCGGTAGCGTCGAGCGCTTGAAATTCAGCTTGTCGATGCCGAACGCCTGTTCGTATTCCGCTCCGAGCGCGCAGCGCAGCTCTTGGCGCACCGGCGCCACTTGCAGCATATACGGGCTGTCCTCGCCCGGCCGCATCTCGAAATAGTTGTGGACTTCCTCTTGCAGCACGCACGGGGCGAACGGTCGGAAGGACTCGCGAAACTTGATCTTCAAGTTCATCACCGACTGCATTTTCTCGCTGCGCGGATCGCCGATGATGCTCCGCGCGCCCAAGGCCCGCGGTCCGAACTCCATCCGTCCTTGAAACCAGCCGACGACTTTTTCCTGGGCAATGAGCGAGCTGACCTCGTCGCACAACTGCTCGTCGGATGTGCAGGTCGTGTATGCGGCGCCGATGCCGTCGAGGTAATCAACGATTTCCTCATCCGAAAAAGCCGGGCCCAGGAACGAGCCATGCTGCCCGTCATGCTTTTGCGGGTGTCGCGGTTTTTCTAATAGCTGGTGCCAGATAAAAAGCGCCGTGCCCAGCGCGCCCCCCGCGTCTCCCGCGGCTGGTTGAATCCAGATGTTTTCGAATGGCCCTTCACGCAAGATGCGACCATTGCCCACGCAGTTCAGCGCCACGCCACCGGCCAGTACCAGGTTCTTCATACCAGTACGAGCGTGAACATGCCGCGCGCAACGCAGCATCACGTCTTCGGTCACGGCCTGAATCGACGCCGCCAGGTCCATCTCGCGCTGCGTGACGCGCGACTCCGGCGGACGCGGCGCGCCACCGAACAACGCGTGAAAGCGGGCTGACGTCATCGTCAGACCCTGGCAGTAGTTGAAGTAGCTCATGTCCAGCCGGAACGAGCCGTCTTCCTTGAGATCGATCAGGTGCTCGCGAATCAGCGACTCGTAGATGGGCCGGCCATAAGGCGCGAGCCCCATCAGCTTGTATTCACCGCTATTAACGCGAAAGCCGGTGTAGTAGGTGAACGCCGAGTACAACAATCCGAGCGAGTGGGGAAAGCGGATTTCTTCGTCGAGTTCCAGCTTGTTGCCGCGGCCGACCCCGGTGCAGGTGGTGCTCCATTCGCCGACGCCATCGAGCGTGAGGATGGCGGCCTCTTCGAAGGGCGAGGGAAAAAAGGCACTCGCCGCGTGCGACTCGTGGTGATCGGTGAACACGTAACGCCCGCGATAGCCGTGGTGCAAGCCCTGGTCCATCTCGCGCGGCAAATGCAGCTTCTGCTTCAGCCACAGTGGCATGGCCAGGCGGAACGAGCGGAAGCCGGCCGGCGAAAAGGCCAGGTACGTCTCCAACAGCCGCTCGAACTTCGTGAGGGGCTTGTCGTAGAAGCCGACGTAGTCGAGTTGACTGGCCTCGAGCCCCGCCGCTGCCAGGCAATACTCGATCGCCCGCTGGGGAAAGTCCGAATCGTGTTTTTTGCGCGTAAAGCGCTCTTCCTGAGCGGCCGCCACGATCTCGCCATCCACGACCAGCGCCGCCGCCGAATCGTGATAGAAGGCCGAAATGCCGAGGATGGCGGTCATCGTGATCCCTTGCGCCCCAAGCGGCGCACTGCCGCCGCAACTAGAAGCAGCTATTATCTTTCGGGTAGCGGAAAGCGTCAAATCTGGGCCATCGGCACGATTCGCGAGCCGCGCTTCTTCAAATTCAAAAACCCGCCGAACACTTTGGCGACTCAGGGCCCTCGTTGACGCTCGCGGAAACGCGAGCCATCTTGGGGGCTCCGCGATACGCCCACTGCAACTTATGAGGTTTGTGATGGTCATCCGCCACGGTATTTCGGCTCATCTCTGTGCGCTGCGTCAGGCACTGTTTCTTGGCTCCTGCGCCCTTGTGCTGGGTCTGACCGCTGCCGCCCAGGGGCAGCAGCAGCGAACAGCGCTGGACGATTACGTCGCGAAGGCCGACGACAGTTTTTCGTGGACCGTTGCCGCCACGCACAAGGAGGACGGATACACGCACTTCGTTCTCGATCTCAAGTCGCAATCGTGGCGCTCGCCGGACGAGGTCAGTCGCACGCAATGGGAGCACTGGGTCACGATCGTGAAGCCGGATCGCGTCACGGCGAAAAACGCCATGCTGTTCATCGGGGGCGGCGGCAAGAAAACCGATCCGCCGTCGAAACCTAGCGACATCGCCAAAACCCTGGCGCTCGGCACAGGCTCGATCGTGGCCGAATTGAGCATGGTCCCGAACCAGCCGCTTGTGTTTCACAAGGATGGCAAGGAACGCGTCGAGGACGACCTGATTGCTTACACCTGGATGCAGTTGATGAAGACGGGCGACCCTACGTGGACGGCCCGCATGCCGATGGTGAAAAGCGCGGTGCGCGCCATGGACGCCGTCCAGGCATTCATGAAGAGCGACGCGGGCGGCAACTTGCCGGTCGATGGTTTTGTCGTCGCCGGTGGCTCGAAGCGCGGCTGGACGACCTGGCTCACCGGCGCGGTCGACAAGCGCGTGGTGGCGATCGTGCCGATCGTGATCGACGTCTTGAACGTCCGCCGGTCGATGGACCATCATCACCACGCCTACGGCTTTTGGGCACCCTCGGTCGGCGATTACGTGCGGCACAAGATCTTCGAGATGAAGGACAGCGCCGCTTACGCCGCCTTGCTCAAGCTCGAGGATCCCTATTCGTACATCGATCGCTTAACCATGCCAAAATTCATCGTCAACGCGGCAGGGGACGAATTCTTCTTGCCCGACTCTTCGCAGTTCTATTTCAACGAGCTGAAGGGGGAAAAATACCTCCGCTACGTGCCGAATGCGAATCATTCGTTACGCGGCAGCGACGCGTTAGAAAGCGTCATGGCATTTTACAATGCCATCCTCACGAACAAACCGCGGCCGCAGTTTTCATGGACGTTCGAGGGCGAGGATACGATCCGCGTGAAGACGAAGGAAAAGCCTGTCGCAGTAAACCTCTGGCAGGCGACCAATCCCAAGGCGCGCGATTTCCGGCTCGAAACGTTGGGACCGGAATACCGCAGCCACACGCTGGCCGCCTCGGCCGACGGAGATTACGTGGCCCGCGTCGAGCGTCCCGGGCAGGGTTGGACCGCCTACTTCGTTGAGTTGACGTTCGACAGCGGCTTCAAGATCCCTTTCAAGTTCACGACCGCCGTGCGCGTGACGCCGGATACGCTGCCGTTTGCGGATAAGCCGACAACCGGCGGCGAATAATCGAATTCCTTACCGGTCCTCAGGAAAGATACTTCCGACGTACCTTGGCCAGCGTTCCGAAGGCTGGCTTCGGCTGGTCCTCGCCGTCGAGCAGCCCCCCTTCGACAAACTCGTGCGGGTACGCGTCGCACAATTGGTTATAGATCACCCCGCGCACGATCGGCTTGGCCAAGAGCAATGGCACAACCTGGCGCAACCATTGCCGTTGCGCTTCCGGGCTCCAGCCGCCAGGTTGGGGACCACCGGTCGGCCGCGCGCGGGAGAACGCCTTGTCGTCGGCCGACTCGCCCGCGGGCAAGGTAATGAACAACCACAAAGGCGTACCGAGCATGGCCCAGCGGTCGATCATCCGATTGCACTCCAGCGAATCGCGCAGATAGCTGCCGCCGGGCGAATAGCCGACGTTCACTTCCAGCCCGATCCCCGACAGGTCCATGCCCGAGCGCACCAGGATGTCGGCGAAGTGCAGCGGCGACAGATCGCGCTCGGCGCGCGCCATGTATTCTCCCCATGGCTGGTCGAAGGAGAGAATGGCCGGCGTCTTCGGATCGAGCTTGCGCACAATCTCGAACGTGCGCACCGCCAGTCGCAGACGCTCCTCATCGCTGAGTCCCAGCACGGCGCCGACATTCACCCGCGACGCGCACTGCCACAGGCTGACTTTTCCGACGTAGCGCTGCACCGCGGTCTCGACATAGTCGCTGACAAAAGCCAGGATGTTATCGAAATCGCCTTGCCAGATGGCCAGCCAGTCGGGCAGGCCCCGATCGTCCAACTGCAAGAGCGGCCCGCCGATCACGGGCAGTCCGTTCTCGTGACACCAGGCGATCTGCCGATCAGCAATTTCCCATTGATAAGTTCCTTCTTGCCCTTCCACGTCGCGCCATTTCATCGTGACGGTCGCCGCGTTGAAGGCCGTTAAGAACTGGCGCGAGACGGTGGCGCGCAGCAGTTTTGGCCCGAGATTGCCTCCCAGCACCGCCTGTAATCTCGTCCCGGCGCGATGGCGCGTGGCCACGACTTTCTTGACGTAGCGGGCCACCAGACGATCCGAAAGATCCAGCGCCCGGCTGATCGCCCGCTCGGCGTGTTCCGCCGCCAGGATCGGATCATGTTGCGAAGTTACCGCGCGCGAAAGATGCTCCATCGCCTGGTGCAACGCGGCCAGGTGATGCTCCTTGGGCGCGAGGCCCAGCGACTGCCATTCGACGATCTGCGAGCGCAGCTGGTTGACTTTGCCGCGCGCCAGTTCCACGGTCAGATGGTAGGGGGCAAACCGCTCGATCAACGTGCCCGTGACCAGCGACACCTCGCCGCGTTCCGCGACGGGAAAGGGGCAGCACAGGCAGGCGGAGTCGGATTCGTTGCGGCCGAGACTCAACACCCCGTTCTGCAGTTGCACCCGGCTGACCCAAGGAATTTGTTCCGGGCCGACCAGGTAGGCGCGAAGAGCGGCTTCGGCCGTGAGGCGGTTCGCCGGGGCTACCAAGAACCGCATGAGGCCCATGGGCACCAGATCCTTAGTCGCGCCAGCCAGCGACGTCCGCGCAACGCGCCGCCTGAGTCAAATGCAACATCAACCGGACGATTTGTCGCCGTAGCCCCCGTTTCGGCGAGTCTATCCCAGCGGGACGAGCCCAGCAAGTTCGGCGAGTATGCACACGGCTTCTCCAGGCCGCGGAGCTCAGCCCGCGCGGGGAACTGGCCGGCGCTCGACACGATTGGTATATTCGCCGCGGAAACCGTTCCCTCGACATCGATTCGACGAGTTCGAGTGAGCGGGTCCAACGGCCCTTTCCACGGCGCGGGCCCGAGAGGCGAGGGCGAACGCAAGTGACAGATTGAAGCCGCCGCGGACGGTTCGGCACGCGCGTGCAAATATCGACGCAAGGAGGATTGTTATGACCACCACGGCAGCCGTTCTACAAACCACGATTCCAGGGGTACCCGTTCGCCGCGGCAAAGTACGCGACGTGTACGATCTGGGGGACAAACTGCTCCTGGTGGCCACGGATCGGATCAGCGCCTTCGACTGGGTACTGCCGACCGGTATCCCCGACAAGGGGCGCGTGCTGACGCAATTCAGCTCGTTCTGGTTCGACGAGTTGGGCGAGCCGAATCACGTTCTCTCGACCGACGTCGATCGCATGGACGAACTGCCGGCCGGGACCGAGCGCGAGCCGCTGGCCGGTCGCGCGACCTTGGTCCGCAAGACACAGGTCGTGCCCATCGAATGCGTCGTGCGCGGTTACCTCTCCGGCTCGGGCTGGAAGGAATACAAAAAGCAGGGCACCGTCTGCGGCATCAAGTTGCCCGCGGGCCTGACTGAGAGCGACAAGCTGCCGGAGCCGATCTTTACGCCTGCCACCAAGGAAGAAAGCGGCCACGACATCAACATCTCGTTTGAACAGATGGTAGATATTGTCGGCAAGGACGTGGCCCAGGAGCTGCGCGACCGCAGCATCAGCGTGTACCAGCGTGGGGCGGAACTGGCGCGCAGCAAGGGGATCATCATCGCCGACACCAAATTCGAGTGGGGGCGATTTGAAGATACCTTGATTCTCATCGACGAAGTGCTCACGCCCGACAGCTCGCGCTTCTGGCCCGTCGACCAGTATCGACCCGGCGGCAGCCCTCCCTCGTACGACAAGCAGTTCGTGCGCGATTGGCTGGAGACCACCGGCTGGGACAAGAACAGCACTCCGCCCGAACTGCCCGACGACGTCGTCGTTCGCACGCGCGAAAAGTACATCGAAGCCTACGAGCGTCTCACGGGGCGCAGCTTTCCCTGGCGATAGCGGGCAAGTTTCCACCGTCAACCGGTCGATGAAGTCGATTGACTGCGCGCTTGCGGTTCTCGCCTGCGCGCATTGCTTGCGATCGCAAATTCCCGAAGCTCACGGAATCGGCCCGGCTGTGGTTCGCTCACACGCCGGCTGACCGGCCCTGTTCGGTCCGGCGAGCCCAGGTAAAATAGGTGTTTTCGGTCGTGTTGGCCGACAATCCGCGTCGATCCCCCCGGAAGCCAAGTGCTAGAGCCCATGCTGCGTTACTGGACCGCTGGTGAATCTCACGGCAAGGCCCTCTTGGCCTTGGTGCAGGGATTTCCGGCGGGGGTTCCGATCACGACCGAGCCGATCGATCGGGAGCTGCGGCGCCGCCAGGGAGGCTACGGCCGCGGCGGTCGCCAACGGATCGAGACCGACCATGTCGAAATCCTCAGCGGCATCTGGAAAGGTCAAACTCTCGGCAGCCCTATCGCCTTGTCGGTGCCGAACAAAGACAACAAGCTCGAGCGGCTCGACGATCTCGATCGCCCGCGCCCCGGCCACGGCGACCTGACCGGGGCGATCAAGCATCTGGGGAGCATTCGCGGTGTTCTCGAGCGCGCAAGCGCCCGCGAAACGGCCGCCCGCGTCGCGGCCGGCGCACTGGCCAAGCAGCTGCTCGAACAGTTCGGCATTACGGCTTTCGGTTACACGGTGGAGCTTGGTGGCATCGCGATTCCACCGCAGCCGGGCACGTTGGCCGAACAGCGCGCGTGGCGCGACGAGAGCGAGATCTATTCGCTCAATCCGGCCCAGGATCAACAGATCAAGGACCTGATCGACGCCTGTGGCAAGGACGGCGATACGCTGGGTGGAATTCTGGAAGTGCGCGTCGAAGGCTTGCCGTTCGGTCTGGGCACCCACACCCAGTGGGACGTGAAGCTCGATGGCCGACTGGCGCAGGCCGTGATGGCCGTGCAAGCGATCAAGGGGGTCGAGATCGGCCTGGGGTTCGAAGCGGCGCGGCGACGCGGCTCGCAGGTGCATGACGCGATCCATTACGACGAATCGCAAAAAACGACGCCCAACCTGGGCTACGTGCGCCCGACGAACAACGCCGGTGGATTGGAAGCGGGTATGACCAATGGGCAACCGCTGGTGATCCGCGCCGCCAAGAAACCGATCAGCACGCTGCGCAAGCCGTTGGCGAGTATCAACCTGGCCACGAAGGAAGCCGAGGAAGCCGCTTACGAGCGGAGCGACGTGTGCGCGGTGCCGGCGGCCGGGGTGATTCTCGAGAACGTCGTGGCGTTCGAAATCGCCGCGGCGCTCGTCGATAAATTCGGCGGCGACAGCCTGGCCGAGATGCGCGCCCGCTGGGACTTGTTTCAACAGATGGCTCGCGAGCGCTAAGCCGCTCGGTGCGCCTGGAGAACGCCGGACGAACAAGGATGTTCCGACTGCATCAAATCACGCGCCGCGGCTTTTGCCGCGCCTGCTTCGTGCTGGGTTGCCTGGCCCCCCTGGTAGCTTTTGTCGCGTGGGGCACTTACCGGCATTCGCCGCTGCACGGCCGCCACGAAGAATCGTCATTGCGCACATTGTTGGGCTTGCGCGTGGCCGTCGCCGGCGTCGCTCATCCCCGCCCGGGGCTGACACGATATCGCGACGTAGCACTCTTCGACCCGGAAACGGGCAAGGCCGTGGCTCGCTCGGAGCAAGTCGAGTATCGCACGAGCGCCCTGGATGACTCGGCGAAAATCGCGCTCGCCGGCGTCACCATCGAGCGGGGCGGCCTGGCCCACTGCCACGCGCTATTGCAGCGGCTATTGCGGCGCGATCGCGATAAAGACCTGAACCTGACCGTCACGGCCGACGAGATCACGATCGTCGGCCCCGTCGATACCGAAGAACTTGCGAGTTTCAGCGGGCTGCTGCGCGCGAGCAAAGGTGAATGTGAAGCACGCTTCGTGCTCGAGCCGTCGGGCGAAAAGATATCGCCGGCCGACGGCGAAGCCGAGAAATCTGCTGATCGCATCCTGGTGCGCTTCGCACGTTCCCGTGAATCAGGTGCTCCCAAGGAGGAATGGGAACTGCACACCGGACGCCACAGCGTCCCCTGTGACTGGTTCCAGGCCGTCGCCGGCGAAGTGCCAGGCCTGGTCAAGAGCCGTTTGCAAGGTTCGATCTGGGTCAAGGACGTCGCGGCAGGCCAGGTCGCCCTCCGCGGCCGAATAACAGGGGTCGAACTTGCGCCGCTGGTGACGCCGTACTTCGGTCACTTGATCGAAGGCACGATCGACGTCGATTTCGCACAGCCAGCGCATTTTTCGAACGGGCGAATCGTGGAAATGCGCGCGACCGTCACGGGTGGCCCCGGGCGCGTCGGCCGTGCGCTCCTTGCGGCCACCTCGGCCGCTCTCGGTTGCCCCACGAAATTCGATCGGCGGCTCGTCGATGGCGTCTTCGCCTACGAGGCGCTGGCGTTTGAATTCCTTCTCGACCCGCGCGGGCAGATCGCCATCCTCGGTCGCCTGGCGGATCGGCCCAAGCAGTTGATCAGCGACAGTGAGGGGCGCGGCCTGTTATTCCAGCCGAACGCGCAGCCGCAACCGGTCGTGAACCTGGTGCAGGTGATCGAAGGGGCCGCGGGCCCGACGGTACCGGCCACGCCGCAGGCCGCCGCCATCTTGGGCCGGTTGCCGCTGATGGGATCGGCCACGGCCACCACGGCACGCCCAATGCGCGAAGAGCCATCGCCTGCGAGCAGCCGGCTGCGCTAACGCACCGCCCTACGCTGCGGCGGCCCGACTGCTCCACCATTTCGCGCGCGGGACAAGCGCCAGGGCCACGATGCCCAATTGCGACGCCACAAAGACGATGAGGGCCAGGGCGATTCCCTCGGTAAATCCGTAGGAATGCAGACCCACCGAAAGCTGGTTCACGCCGAACATCGACCAGGCCACGGCGATATTCCCCACCACGGCCAAGGTGGCCAGTCCGCGATCGCGGATCATGCCGTCCCAGCGAGCGTGCAAGACGAGCGCGTTCCAGAGGACGATGATCAGCGCGCCGTTCTCCTTGGGATCCCAACCCCAGAAGCGGCCCCACGAATCGTCGGCCCACAATCCGCCGAGTACGGTGCCGACGAAGCTGAAGAAGATGGCGAAGCACACACAGCCGTAGATCATTCGCGCGAGCTCGTCGGCCCGCCGCTTGGTCAATGAGGGAGTGAGCACACCGCCGACGATGTACAGGATGCCCAGCGCGCCGGCGACGAACGTCGTGGTGTAACCGGTCGTGATGCACGTGACGTGCGTGGCCAGCCAGAATTGTGTATCGAGCACGGCTTGCAGCACCGTGAACGTATCGCCGTCGCCGGCCAGCTTGTCGGCGATCACCAGCGTCGAGAAACCGACCGCCCCGGCGATGATATTGCCGATGCCTAGCCGATACACGGCTTCCAGGATGATTCCCAACAGCACGCCCCCCCAGCCGATAAAGATCGCCGCCGAATACAGGTTCGTCACAGGCGGCCGGCCCGAAATGTAAATGCGCGACACCAGTGCGATCGTGTGGATCACGAATGTCACCAGCACCAGCCCCAGCGCCGCACGGTTCATGGGGCGCGACCAACCCAGCCATCCGATCGCGGCCAATACGAATGCCACGACGTACATCCACGACGCCCAGAAAAACAGCCGGGCGTGATTGAAGGACGCCTCGAAGTCGATTTTGCGGACGTTGAGACCGGCCGGCGGGCGCGCGGCGAGCGCCGATTCATAGCCTGTCACCGCCTTGTTGAAAGCCGCGGCGTCTTTCTTGGCATAGCCGACTACGATCTCATTGAAATCGAGCGTCGCCGGGTTCGGTTCCTGATTCATCAGGTTGGCTTGCGCAAAAGCCTTGGTCCAAGCCACGGTGTACGGCTCCCAATCGCCACTGCCCGAGGCGGGCGGAATCACTAGCGGCGCCTGCAGTTGGCTGAAAACGCGCTGCTGCTGACGCATTGCCTCGAGCAAATCCTCGGCGGCATGATCGCGGCGAATCTGCGGCTGATCGAACGCTCTCAGTAAAGTCGAATACAACGCCAGCCGGCTGTCGAGTTCCAGGATCTTCTTCTGGAACACGCTCTGCTCGGCTGGATCGACCGCCCGGGCAGCCGTGGCCTGCTTCTCGAACTCGGCCATGTGCTCGCGGAATTCGTTGATCGAATAGCGGAAGCCCTGCCGGCGCGACAGGCCAAGCATGTCGAGCACTTCCAGATTCTGGATGCGCACCACCTTTTGCCTGGCAGCTTCGCTCGGGTCGACAATCACATCCAGCAGCCATTTCACGGCCGGTTGCCGTTTGTCGTTTTCGTCGACGTAGGTTTCCGAATCGGAGATGATCCGCAGGCTGTTCCGCGCGAGCGTGTCGAAGGGCTTCAAGCGCCCTTGGTACATGACAGGCAATTGGCCGAACGCCGCCAGATTCGGCTCTCCGTCGGGGACGCGCGGGGGGCGGACCACCGAAAACATGAACAGTAATGCCGCGCCGATGACCGCCAGCGGAATCGCCCAATCAGCCGTGGTCGAGGTCGGAGCCGTGACCTTGACTCGCCGACCGTTCTTGGCGACGAGAACACCGTCGGCGTCGGCAGTCGTGCGGCGTCGCAAGAACCGCAACAGCACGATCGAAAAGTGGGCCAACAATCCCGTGGCCACGATCATGCAGGCCACGTACGGAATCATCCAGCCGGCGTTTGCCACGACGCTTAGTCCCGTGAATTCGCGGCCGGTCGCAGGATCGACCTCCATCTGCGACTGATAGAACGTCTCGCCGCCGTAGCGTAGCGGGTTGTTCATCCAGATATGTACTTTGCGATCGACGTGGCGCGACGTATCGACCAGCCGCAAGTCCGACGAGTAATTGCTCGGGGTGTTGGTCCCCATGTACTTGTCGGCGCGCCCGTCGATCAGGTGCATCGAGTACGGCTTGTAGTCGCGTTTGAAACGCAGCGCCATATCGTAGGTCTTGCCGTCGACGGTGACCTTCTCGGCCACTCCTTTGAATGATTGAAGAATGCCGACCAGGTAAGTGCCCAGCGGCTTGTCGTCGTGCGCGCGGTCGAGCACGCGCACATAAGCCGCCGACATGTCGACCTTACTGTTGTTGTCGGCGCCCGTGCCCGCCCGCGCAGCGTCGGCGACGAACTGCTTGCCGGTGCCCGTGTCGGCCGGATTTTCTTCCCCCTGCTTCCATTCGCGTAAGTTCGAGTTCGGCAAGAAGCGCACCACTTCAAAGTCGAAGGGAAGCTGCTTGTCGCGCACCACGCTTCCTTCGGTCAAATACGACTGCGGCACGACGACGACGTCGTCTTCGTCAGGATTCGAGGGATCGATGATGGCCAGTTCAACCGTGCGCAGGTCCTGGGCGTAATTGACGGTCTCGCCTTCCTTGATTTGCATGAGCGCTTCGGAATGCAGGCCGTAGACGACCAGTTCGTTGATCATCATCAGCGCGATGCCGCCGTGCAGCAGGACGATGCCGGCCCGTTTGCGGAACAGGAGCATGCACCCGGCCAGCAGGATCAGGCTGGCCAGGCCTCCTTTGAGCAATTGCCAGAGAATGCGGAGCGAAGACGCGCCCAGTTCGAACTCGCTGCGCATGTACAGCCAGGCGATGAGCGCGCCCAATCCCGCGGCCACGATCGCCAGGCCGACGCGCTCGTATTGGCGCGCCGAGTCAATCTTGATCAGCGCGAAGAGCGTCGCCAGCCACAACAGGGCCAGGCTCGCCTTCAGGATCGTCCACAGGGTCGACCACTCGATGAGCGGCGCGTCTTGCAGTCCGCCCGCGCTTGATCCGCTCGCCACGACGAGCCACGTCATGCCGGCGCCGGCCGCGATCACGGCCAGGCCGGCGAGCAGCCGCGCACCGCGAGCTTGAATCTTGAATCGCAACGTGTGCGCGGCGAGCAAGTTGACGAGCATGGCGCCCCCGATCGTGAAACCGCCGGGGAAAGGAAACGAGAAGTCCGGAATGCTCCACGAGCGCGGGAAGAACACGCGCAGGTTGATCCACGCCAGCGGCGTGCGAAAATAGTCGGCCATCACATCCCAGATGCCTTTGTCGATCTGGGCGAGCGTGCCAGCCAGAATCAGAAAGATGGCCAAGGCCATCAGCAGCACGGTCAGCTTCAGCGAAGCCAAAGGCCGCAAAAGATAGGCGATCGTCCCAGCCAGTTGCGGCGCATCGGTCTCGCGGTCAAGGTCGGCCGCGTGACGTTGTTGCAGAATATCGCTTGCCATACATGCTGCTCAAATGATTGACGGTCTTAGGGAGCTACGAGTCTAGGGAGCGGTGAAACGCACCGACCGTGCAAAGGTTTCGAAGTTCTGCTTCTCACGGGCCACGAGCGCCGGCGAACCGGTCATCTTGATGAACCAGGTCTGACCGCCGTGCTGCGCGACCACGCCCAGGATCGCTTTCTCGGCGCCTGCGAGATCGATAAAGTCCCCCGCGACATCGCCAAGTTCGATCTTCTTCACTTCGTGCGCGAGATCATCCGCGGAAGTCTCGGGCAGGCCGACTTGCTGGCGCCAGCGATTGATATTCGGCAGCAGTGCTCCGCCCGAGGCGTCGAGACTGATGATCGTCACTTCGCCTGACTCGGCGCCGGTGCCGACGGCGAACGCCGCTTTACGCATGCCGCCGGCCGGGCCTTCCGTCCAACCCGATGGCACGTCATACGTCAGCTCGCGCGCCGTGCGGCGCGGCCCGGCGGACGCCCCGGGGCCGTTCGGTGCCGGACTCGACGGCGGCATCGCGCCACCGGCAAAGGGCGCGCGCCCCATATTGTCCTGCGGCTTGTGACCTACGAGGTCGACCAAAGTCGCGCTCGTGCCGGTCAGCTCCACCTGCTCAACATTGTTCTTAAGCTCGCCGGGCGCAAGCGGCGGCAGCCCCAGTTGGCCGCGCCACCGATTCACGTTCGACAGCGCATACACGTCCGGGTCGGGCTCGTTCTTCGGCAACACGGTCACGCTCAGATCGAGCGCGCCGGCGGCCGAGGGAACTTCGATCGTCGCATAGCGCATCCCCGATGCCGGCTTTTGCTGCCAACCCTGCGGCAGCGTCCACTCGGGCGTCCCCTCGCCGGTGAAATGGATCGACTTCACGAGCGCGCGGAAGTTGGCCGCTTCGGCTTCAACCGTCTCGGCCGGCCCTAGCATGCGCACAAACCACGCCTGCGGATCGCGGGGGATGATCGCCGCGAGCATGCGGAATTTTGCGTTCTCGTCCCCGGCCGTTTCGCTTGCGTCTGGGCCGTTGTCACGCAGCAGCGTCTGCTCTTTGGGCACACGGTAATGGCGAATCGCGTCTTGACGATTGCAACCAGCCCCGAATCCCAGCGAACCGCAGGCGAGCATCGCCAGGGCAGTTCTGGCCAGGCGGCCGGCGCGCAATGCCGAACCCGAAGAGCAAGCATCCGACAACAACGCTACACTGTAAGCAACCATGCGACAGACACTTACGGCTGAGAGGCGAGACGCTTAGAGGGCCCGTAGCGGCGGGGGCGCAAAAGCAATTGCGCGAGCAGGCCCAATTCCCTTCTGCCCATTATAGCGCCGGCGGAAGGCGAAAGTATATATCCCGACGCCAGCCGCCAGCAGGGGGGAAAGGGTGGCGCCGCTACGGCATTCGACTTACCGCAAGCAAAAAAAGGCGCGCGATGAAGTTGCGCCCGCCCGCGGTACCTCGCCTAATAGATGCTGGTCGTCGTCTCGGTCCAGCCGACGACCGGCGTTTCGGGGCCCATGACGAACACCTCGACACGGCGGTTCGTCTGCCGATCTTCGGCCGTTTCGTTGTCGGCGATCGACTGATGCTGGCCGTAGCCGGCCACGCCCAACCGGTCGTCGGGCACGCCATGCTTGCGCAGATAGTCGGCCACGGCCAAGGCGCGCGCGGCGCTCAGATGCCAATTGTCGGGGTACTTGTCACGCGTCGGGCGCTTGATCTGCCGGCTGTCGGTGTGGCCCACGATCATGACGCGCAGCTCGGCCGCTTCGGGCGATTTGAGGAACCGCACCAGATCGTCCAGGCTTTCTCGCGCCGCGGCGTGCAGTTCGGCGCCGCCACTGTCGAAGAGGACGTCGATGTCGAACCGGCTGATGCCGGTTTCCGGATCGTAAGCCAGCCAGTCGTAGCGGCGCGAAAGTTCTTCCAGGCGCAGGTCGCGCGCCGAGCCACGCGATCCGCGCGCGTTATTGACGATCGTCTCGACCTGGCCGCGCAGCGTGCGGCGCTCATGCTGGAAGTTGGCGATCTGCTTGCGATCGACGCCCAGCCGCTGATCCATTTCGGCCAGTTCTTCCTCGGCCTGGATCAGCTGGTTTTCCACGGCGCGATTATGCGCCTTGAGATTCTCAATCTCTTGCTGCTGAGCCTGGGCCTGCTCCGTGAGCGCGCGGTTCTGGCTTTGGGCTTCGGAGAGTTGCCCTTGCGATGGCCACTGGCAACCCGGCAGCAATAGCGCGAGCGCGCCAGCAGCGATCGAGATGCCTCGGAAGAATTGGCCCATGATTCGACTCCTTTCGAATCGACGCGTTATTTCGATCCGGCAGCGTTAGCTTTGCCGGCCGCTTGCCATCAGCCGAACAAGCCCATGATGAAATCCATGATGGCGCTGTTCACGGAATACGGCGCGTTCCAGCTCCACATATTTCGCATCAGGTCGTACATCATCATTCCACACAATGCCAGAAACAGCAGGCACATTCCCAGCAGAATCACGACCCACACCGGATAAGGCGTCTCGGCCGCGTACGCCGCGACGGGCGCTCCGGCCGGCGCGAACACCGGTGCCGCGCCTCCGCCCAGGCCACCTTCGGCCAGCGCGGCTCCGCCGCCGACATCCTCTTCGAGCATGTTCGACATACCGCTTTCGGCGGCGGCGAACATGCTTCCTTCGGAACTTTCGAACGGCGAGCCCGAGTCGATCGCGATGACTTGTGATCCGCTGTCTTCCGACGCTTCTTCGCCCTCCGGCGCCATGGGGGTCAACAGGAATTCGTCGCTGGTCTTCAGGTCCATCACCTCATCGGAGTCGAATTCCGTGACGCCGCTGAGGTCTTCGCCCGATTCCGACATCTCGAACGTTGGCTCGCCGCCCTCGCTACGCAGCTCGATGGGCGCATCGAGCGACAAACCGCTGTCCGCCGGATCAACCAGCGAAATGCCGCTGTCGCCCGGGCTGATCGTTATGTCACTCCCTGGCCCCCCCAGGACGAAGTCATCCTCATCGACGTGCTCGTCACCCAACGTGATTCCCGAATCGACTACCGGATCGGGAATCGATTCCCCGGCAAACACGGTCGATCCGCCGGCCGCGGCCTTCGGGGGCGGCAGCACGCTGCTTCCCTCGGGCGGACCGGCTTGTAGTGTTCCCAGGTCGAAATCGCTGTCCTCAAACGTGCTCAGCTTGATCACGCTTTCGTCGGCGGTCGGCGGCTGGCCCGGCTTGCCGATGATCGTGCTCGACGGGCTGTCGAGCGGTCCGCCGGCCTGCACCTTCACGGCGCTGTCGGCGGGCCCCAACGGCAGTCCCGGCGCTCCGATGATTGTGCGCGATGCGCTTGGCTCCTCCGCTCCTTCCGATTCGAGTTTTATGGCGCTTTCATTCGGCCGCAGCGGCGTTCCCGGCCGGCCGATCATGGTGGCCGACGCTTCCCCCAGATCGTCGGCCGGGGCCCGCAGCTTGACGTCGCTCTCGGCCGGCGAGAGCGGCGAGCCCGGTTTGCCGATGATCGTGGCCGAAGCGCTGGGCCCCGACTCACCCAATTCGAACTCACTCAACAACACGACTTCTTCACTCGAGGCGTCGATATCGTCGGGATCGATCACCAGGTCGATCGGCGCATCGCTGATCTCTTGCGAGTCGCCCATCACAAACGCGCCGGACAGATCCGCGTCGCTCGCTGCTCCGCCGGCTCGGTCCTGGGCAACCTTCTCGATGTCCTCGGGTTTGAATTTCCAGCTCGTTCCGTCGCGGTAGCCGTACAGCTTGCCGCTTAAGCGCAGGTCGTTGACTGCGTCCTCGCTGATTCCCAACTGATTGGCCGCCTCGGCCAGCGTGACGAACTTGGACATGCATCCCCTCCGGCAGTTCCATTCTTTCGCCGGGTGCGAAAGAACGTGGGTCCGCTGGAAGTGGTCGCAGCCAGCGGACGATTTATCTTTGATCCACCAGGGACCGCACTTCCGAAGGCAACGGACTAACGCCGTTGTACTCTTCGATCTGCAAGTCCCAGTGGATGTTCCGTATTCCCTTGAGAACGATCTCGCCCTTTACCGGGTCGAGCTGGTAGTAGCCCAACACTTGCGACCGCGGATCGATGACCGTCAGCATCTGGCGACCATCGGGCAATTGCACCGGGTGTGTGATTAACCCGGCTGTTGCCTCGGGCAAAACGGCAGCTCGCTGGGCCAGGGCCCGGCCGCTCTCGGTTCCACCGGCGACGGCCGCATACACCAACCCCGCGCCTGCCAGGGCACCCAGGATCACTCGTCTCATGCAACCACCTAAGGCTGATGGGATTAGGGAAACTGGGGCACTTAGTCCATTCTAAGAGCCCCAAATTCCGATTCAACAAAAAACGGCCTTCGCTGCCGCGGCATTTCCGCCCCTCTTCGGGGTCCGGAAGTCGGTTCTGGCCCGCCTAACCGGTACCGCTGTCGGTTTCGGCCCCTTTCCAGCTTCGCCGGTCGATGCAAGATCCAAAGTCAATCCCGCGCTTTCGGACGCCACGGCCCGACGGCGGCTCAGGCCCATTCGCGGCATGAGTGGCCAGGTCGTGAACTCGAAGGCGCAGCAAAAGCGCGTTTACGGCGCGAAAGCTGACAGACGTGCAGACAAGATCGGACTCGAACGAGATACAGAAAGGGAGGCGGAGTGTACAGCCCGCGATTGCCAGCTTCAAGGTCAAGTGCGGATGCCGGAAGAGGCCGCGTACGCTAGCATGGGAACCAATCGCGTTTCGTCGTTTTCGCGCGTCGTTTGAACGGCTGATTCGTTCGCAGCCCCCGTGGCTTAAGGAAAGATTGCAGATGACCGGCTCGAAGGACGCCGCCGACGTCGGCGTGCTCGTAAGCGGGGGCTTGGATAGCGCGATCTTGCTGGCACACCTGCTCGACCAGGAGCAGTCGGTGCAGCCGTTTTATGTCCGTTCGCACCTGGCGTGGGAAGGAACGGAGCTGGCCTGGCTGCGGCGTTACCTGGCGGCGGTCGCGCGGCCGGCGCTCGCGCCGCTTGTGATTCTCGATCTGCCGCTGGCCGATGTGTACGGCACGCACTGGAGCACCACGGGCGAGGCGGTGCCCGACGCCGCCACCCCCGACGAAGCGGTGTATCTGCCAGGCCGCAATGCGCTGCTGTTGATCAAGGCGGTATTGTGGTGCCAGTTGCACGACGTGCCGCGGCTCGCGCTTGCGCCCTTGGCCTCGAACCCTTTCCCCGACGCCACGGACAAGTTCTTTGCCGCTTACGAGCAAGCGCTCAATCTGGCGACTGGCGGGCAGGTTCATATCGAACGCCCCTTCGCCCAGATGACCAAACGCCAGGT